>JACPXA010000139.1 GCA_016196785.1 Elusimicrobiota bacterium | reverse complement strand
CTGCCATCTCACAGTGAGCCGTCCGGCATCGGCCAGCTTCCTTCAGGTCACTGCGCCAAGCAACCGTCAACAGGATAATAGCTGCGCCAATGAACCACCAGTGGTAACGACCGATGAGGGCTCCGACGCCAAGACTCCCCAGTCCTACCAGCATCAGCAGGACAGGCCCCAGGCAACAGACAGAGGCCAGCACAGCCGAGAAAATGCCGAGCGAGCCAGCCTTCATCCTAAGCCTCCCGTCCGTTGGCTGGCGTTGCGAGCGCTTCCATCATCTCCCACAGCCGCAGGCCACGAATCCAGCTGACCCGAAAGCGCTCCACGTGCGAGACCGTCCAACCGGTGTCCCTCAGGAGTTGTTCGAGCTCCTGCGTGGTGTACATCCGGACGTGTGTCGGATCCACGTGAACCTTCCACCAGTTGAGGAGCCGGCAATGCCAGGGGTTGCGGCACCAGTCGAGGAGGAGCAGCCGACCTGTTGGTTTCAGCACTCGGGCAAACTCCCCAAGGACGCGCGCTGGCTGCCGGAAATAGTGGAGACTGCTGCAGCAGAGCACCCAATCGAAGGTCGCCTCGGCACACGGCAAGGCGTCGGCCAGCGCGCGCTGGAAACTGACCTGGGCCCGACCCGTCCATTTCTGACGGGCGATGCGTAGCATGGCGGCAGAGCCATCGACGCCGACTACGTGGGCGTCCGGCACCTGGGGCAAGAGCCAACGGAGGAGCTCGCCGGTTCCGCACGGGACGTCGAGGATGGACGGCGCATGGCTCCCACGCAGGCGGTGGACTACTCGGGCGAATGTCTCCGCATAATAGCGTCGCCACCGGCGGTCGTATGTCGCCGCCAACGCCTCGTACTTCTGCAGTACGTCCGTAGAGTTGGTCATCTCATCGAGCGGTCGTCAGACCGGCGGAGCGGTTGCCGGTCAATCGTGGGACAGACGGCCTTGCCGTGAGGCCTGAAGCGAGGCGGACAGCCGCGTCGTCTGGCCCGGGTGATCCGTCGTGTAATAAGATGCAGATCGGCGATCCGCCTTCTTGATGAACTGCAGCCGATCCACGGCATCAGCTGCATACAGCCGGTATCCCGACGCCGCCCGCGTCGCTTTCGGCAGCAACCCGACGTCCTCGTAGTACCGGATCGTCTTGATGGGTACCCCGGACTGCTTGGCGATGACGCCGATGAACTGGTTAGGCATCATCCCTTGAGTATAAACTATCTAGTGGACTGGAGAGTCAAGATCACACCTCTCTGCTCAAGAATTCCGAGCAGTAATAAACAGCGAAACCACCCCTAGGGTTATTGTGGTAAAATATTCCAGCGTGCAGGATCCATCCCAACGGAGTTTTTTCCATGCACAAAATACCATGGCGGACAGGTGCGTTCTGGAGACCGTCCTTCCTTAGAGCAGCGATCAACAAGACCTTGGCTGCTCTGGGTGCAGGATGGAGGATCAAGGGGGCAGGGGATCGAGCGACGGCGCGATGCCTGCACCCTCCAGCCTTCACCCTTCACCGAGAGCGCCCCGCAGTCATGTTGATAGGCGCGCTTAGTTTGCTCGCAGCCTCTGCCCCGCAGGCCGCACTCGAGGCCGCAACGACTGAACTAGCGCTGACCACCAACTCGGCCAATCAAGAAGCGCCGGCCATTGATGGCGATAAGGTCATCTGGCGCGACTACCGTGATGGCCAGCCGGACATCTACCTGTACGATATCGCCACCGGCCAGGAACGCCGCGTGACGTTCACGTCGGCGAGTGAATCCTGTATGGCCATCCAGGGCAGTCGCATTATCTGGATCGATCAGCGAACCGGAGCGTGGTTGCCGTACGTCTACGACCTCACCACCAACACCGAACGTGCGATTCCTGTTGGTGCCGCGGGTGTGTGGAACTGCCCGTGGATGGACGGCGACCGGGTCGTCTGGATTTCGTCCAACACCAGCCGCGACGTGTACCTCTACAACCTTTCCGCGAACACCTCCCAGCAGCTGCCGATTCCATCGACCAACGACCGCACGAACCTGAGGCTTTACGGCGACCGCCTCGTCCGAGAAGACTGGAACAATCCGGGACCGTGGCACCTGTTCGTCTACAATCTTGTCACAGGCACGGATCAGCGCGTTGGAACAACTAACGCCAAGCAAGAATTCCCCTGGCTTTGGCAAGACCGTGTTGTCGTGCACGAGTACCGCCAAGGGGAACCTCCCACCGGCTTTGCCGATGTCTACTCCTACAACCTCACCACCGGCACAGAAACGCAACTGACCAGCGGCCCTGCCCAGCAGGATCTTGCTGCGATTTTTGGAAACCGCATCGTGTGGCGGGATAACCGAAACAGCGGTAACGGATACGTCGACCTGTATCTCTACGACCTGTCCACGGGAACCGAGCAGCGTATTACGACGACCCCTCGCTCCATCACCGGACACTGGCTGTGGAATGATCGCATCGTCTGGTCCGATAATCGAAGCGGGAACTACGACATCTACCTCGTTGACCTCCAGCCCGATCCCGGCGTACCCATGCATGAACTGGCACGCGGCAACGAGGTGTTCAATTTCGTAAACTTTCCGTGGGGGAAATACTTCAACTCCGCGCAAGGTGGTTTCGTGTACACCTACGGGATGGACTTCGGATTCTGTCCGCTCACTGATGCCCGACGCGTCGTGAATAACCCTCAGATCTCCCAGGATCTCGATACGCTGCGGAGCGCTGGAGTAGAAGGCATTCGTTGGTTTCTCATTCCAGATGGCCGCAACCTGACCTTCGACGCCAGCCGTACGCCCACCGGCCGCGGCGCGGGATTCAAAGATGACTTGTGGGCTGCGATGGATCTGCTCGAATCGCGGGGGATGAGTGGTATCTTCACCCTGATCGATGGCAACACCTGGTTTAAGCCAGAGGGGACCTATCAAGGCGCTTTCTTCGGACACGCCCGCGTCATCACCGATCCAGTGAAGCGCCAAACGCTCTACAACGCCGTCATTATTCCAACGCTGCAAGAGTTGCTTGCCTGGCAGACGGCCAACCCCACGCGACGCTTTCCAATCGCTGCCGTGGATCTGGGTAACGAGCTGCTGTTTGGAACGAATGCCTATCAAGGGACCGGTGCCACGATCGCCGATATGCAAACGTACGTGCGTGAAGTCGCGACACTCATTCACCAATATCTGCCGCGCGTCCCGGTGACCGTCGGCGCAACAGACGCTCAGGATCTTGTTGACCACTGGACGGATGCGGCGCTAGGTACTTTGGCCGGTCAAGGGTTGGATTTCTACAGCTTCCACCACTACGGCCCAGAGCCGTTACAAGGCCCCAATGGATTGCGGGCGCGCTTTGCTCTCGACCAACTCGGTAAGCGGATCTACCTGCAGGAATTCCCAGGTAAAAACGCCCCGCTCGGGGGGCCGGAGATGTACCTGGCTCCCATTGGAGGAAAACGTGGAACGCGCCTCGGCGAAGGGTGGCTGTCGGGAAGCTACCTCTGGAGCGTGAACGGCGCTGCTGATGGCGCCACACCGGATGATCCGGTTGGTGTATTGCAGCAGGTCGACGCGTGGTTGACTACCGCGTTTGACAAGCCGGATCTGAGGATTAGCGACATCTTCTACCCCATGCCGCTGGGTGCGGGGAGTCCGGTGTCGTTCCAATTTACCATCGTCAACCAGGGTGGGGTCACGGCGAGCACAAATCGATTCGAGGCATTCCTCGATGGCAATGCGCTCGGATACCAGATACTGCCTGCGATCGCGCCTGGCGATTCGACGACGGCGGCGCTTCCCACTACCCCGTGGATTGCAACTGAAGGTACACA
Organism: Elusimicrobiota bacterium; assembly: GCA_016196785.1. Lineage (GTDB taxonomy): Bacteria > Elusimicrobiota > Elusimicrobia > 2-01-FULL-59-12 > JACPXA01 > JACPXA01. Next base: position 6,612 of record JACPXA010000139.1, on the reverse strand, counting down.
TGCGTTGTGGAGCAAGGCGGATGTGTGGCTGAGTGTCACCGAGGCCAACGAGAACAATAACGAAGCGACACGCGTCGTGGTTGTTGGTCCGGCACGGCCTGATCTCGTGATCGACAGCGTAAGCCTCCCGTCATCGATCACTGAAGGCGATGCCGTCCAGTGGACGATCACCGTGAAGAATCAAGGAGCTGCGGCCGCCGGGGCGAACCGGCTTGAGTTGTGGCTCGACGGCGCTAAGCTTGCGACGGCGATGGTGCCGGCACTCGGGGTTGGGAGCAGTACGACGGTCAGCGTGCCATCACCCCCCTGGATCGCTACGGTGGGCAGCCACAGCTACTGGACGAAAGCCGATGTGTGGCTCGAGGTCAGTGAGGCAGATGAGAATAACAATGAGCGGACAAGTCCATTCACGGTCCAGCCAAAGCCCGCCGGTCCCGATCTCGTGATGACCGATCTCAGCGGGCCTGTGAGCGGACTCTCGGGCGCTCCGATCACTGTCACCAGCACCGTGACGAACCAGGGCAACGCGGCGACCAACTCCTTCTCGGTCGGATTCTATCTCTCGAGCGACCCGACGATCACAACGGGCGATACGCGCATCGGTACTCGCTCGGTGAGTAGTCTTGCGGCCGGAGCGAGTAGTCGTACCCAGACGACCCTGACGATCCCGAGCAGGGTCTCCCCCCACACCTACTATCTCGGGGCCATTGCGGACTACACCAATGTCCGTACGGAGACCAACGAGACGAACAATGCCATCACCGGCAATATCATCGCCGTAAGTCCTGGAGCGGATCTAGTCATGACCGCGCTCAGCGGGCCCAGCCGCGCGACGCGTGGCAGTACCATCACGATCGCCAACTCCGTGGCCAATCAAGGAGTTGGATCGGCAGCCTCCTTTTCCGTGGGCCTGTACCTTTCTACCGACGCAGTGATGACGACCTCGGATACGCGCATCGGTACTCGCTCGGTCAACAACCTTGCGGCGGGTGCCAGCAGCAGTGCTAACACGAGCGTGACGCTCTCCAACCGCCTCAACGCCCGAACGTATTACCTCGGGGCGATCGCGGACTACACGAGCAAGCGGCCGGAGAGCAACGAGACCAACAATACACTCACCGGCAACACTATCGCGATTCAATAGCCGTCTCTTCCGCAGGAAGACGCTCCCCAGGATAAGAACGGTTGCATCTCCTCTAATTTTTTCGCCCATCGCCTCACAATTTCATCCGCTCGAACTTCTCTCTCCTGACGCGCTCCTTTCCCCCTCATGGAGAGAGCCCTTCGACCTATTGGCCAAAGGCAGGAGCGGCTCCTGCGCCTGACGGACCAGCAGGCGATCCGCTTCTTCAGCGAGAACCGCCTGCGCCCACTGGCTTAGATTGCCGATCCGGCACGGCAGCTCGAGGCATTCCAGAAGCTGCTAGCGCAGGTCCCGCGGTAGGGGAGTCGCTACCGGTCTTACTATCTGTAACTAGTGTTGCGTTTAGTATGACTCTGTGCAAACAGAATAGCGTTTAGTAAGCGCCGGCGCTCCCCTCAGGCTCACTCAGGTGGCGGACCGCTGGCGTTCTCCCGGACGAATTTCTCAACTGGTGTGTGGTATGGTAGCCAGGAACCTGCTTCAATGCTTGATAGTCAAAGGGGTGCTTGCTAGGGCTGATCAAATGACTTCACATCGCTCTTGATTGTGCTACCCTGTTCGTAGCTATGAACCAAAGCGTTGACACGTGGAATCTCTTGCGCCCGTTGTCCCGGTGGGACGTGCTCACTGTTTGGGCTGTACTTTTTCTGGCAGGTTGTCTTGCATTTATCTTCCGGCGAATAGCTCGCCGTCTCGCAGAAAAAGCGCCATCCCGCCTGCGCCTCTCAATCCTGCGTCTTATCCCGATTACGCGCTTTTTGATAGGACTCATCGCCGTTGTGATCATCGTACCGATTGTGGTAGAGCCGACATTCCAGGATATTGTGGCGCTGTTGGTCAGTATTGGCCTGGCGCTGGCTTTCGCGCTCAAGGATTATGTCAGCAGTCTGCTTGCGGGACTGGTCACGGTGCTCGAGAACACCTACCAGCCCGGAGATTGGATCGAGGTAGACGGCGCCTATGGTGAAGTAAAATCCATCGACGCGCGGGCGGTGCGGATCGTGACTCCTGACGATACCGAGGTGATCATTCCCCACGTGCGCCTCTGGACGTCCAGCATCTTCAATGCCACCAGCGGCAATCGTAGCTTATTGTGCGTCGCTGATTTTTATCTGCACCCGGACCATGACGCGCTTGCCGCGAGCCGTCGCCTCAGAGAGATCGCCCATAGCAGTGCTTACCGTAAGCCACATTCGCCTGTTACCGTGATCGTGCTCGAAAAGCCCTGGGGCACGCATTATCGTCTGAAGGCGTATGTGAATGAAAGCCGCGAGCAGTTTCTGTTTCTGACGGACTTGACGATCCGCGGCAAAGAGGCGATTCGCGCCCTGGGTCTTCGTTTCGCCCAGGCCCCCTACGCCGAAACATCATCGTGATGTTCGGAAGGAACTTAGGGAATCGACGGGCAGGCAATCAAGCCTGCGACTGAGCAATCGTCTGCATGATCACCCACCGCGGCTTCGGTTGAATCGCTCTCGCTGTTGACATCGTTGCCGCCGCCACTGAGTGATGTCTCAAGCTCGGTGGTGGTCATCGTATCACTCAGCGCGGGGCCGGTCAGTTCGCCAGACCGCCTCAAGCCGGCCCTCTATGGCAAGCCCCCACCACTCCCTGCCCCACACACGACTAGAGCGGAGTCCCTCAACGGAGGGAACATCCGCTCTGAGCCGTTTGAGTGACTCCCCTTCGCGCACTCGTTGAGAACTTGGCTGACCCTGCCGCCGTGGGAGTGGGAGCCTGTGCTGCGACCGTTATTTTCCCCAACGAAAGGCGTGCCACTAGCCCGCTCGGCTAGAAGTCACCTCTAGCACCCCACACTCTCTGCGCAGGACAGCTGGGCCGACGGCCCACTTCGAGCCCTGGAGCGTCGTCGCTTCTGGGAGTCGAAAGGGCTTCTGTAGGCAACTGGCGTGGAAGCCCCTCGCTTTAGAAGATATCGACGAGTTCCTCCTGAGGGGCTCGCCACACGCTTCCATCGGCAAACCGTACCGCTCGCACGACGATGGCAAGTTCGTAGATATCCCTGGAGTTGGCACGCTGCGTCCATTCAAGCTTTCTGGAACCCTGCCGGGCAAGGGATAGATGCGCATGCTGAGATGTGTAACTGGCTGATTGCAGCAGCGACTGCGTCCGTTCATGAAATGCATCTAAGCTGACCACCGTCAAACCTACCGCTTCAACAACCTGCGGGGACTGATTTATGCAGTCCACGGCACCTTTCACCGTAAACACGGAGACTCGCGGACGGTTCACAGAATTCACTCTACTGCGCGGGGCTCCTGGCGACCACTCTTCTCCAGGATCGACGAACTCTTCAATGAGTATGGCTTGTGGATCTTTGAGCAGAACGGGCGCATGGGTGGGATTAAACACCTTGACTCTCAGCGAGTGTTCCCCGGCCAACAGCATGGTAGATGCCGCAAGACAACACGCGAAGCTTGCTGCCAGCAGCCGGAGCCGAGAGAAACGGGGGCGAGGATCCTTCATGGGTTCGGTCTGTCTTTCGGCGCTGGCGGTGGTCCGCTCGTTGACTGGCGCGACGCCTCCTGCAACGCCTTGGCCAACTGGTCGCTGTACTGGAGCAACTGGAAGTTAGCCCTCTGAACCTGTACCCAGCGCAGACCAAGGACAATCACGACGATAAAGAGGAGCGCGACAAGCACCCCCATCGGCCAGAACAGGTGGTGGAGCACACGGAACGCTTCACGCTCAGGTTGTACAGCCACCACACGCCAACCGGTTGACCCGATGGGATACACTCCAGCTAACCACCGCTCGGGATGGCGCCCGCCACGAAACATGAGTGATCCGCCCTCCGGAGAAAGGTAGTAGGCCACTGGTGGCCAGGTGGACACGACCTTTGGTTGCCCAGGGAGCACCTGGAAGGGATACACAACAAGCTGGTCATGCTGATCGACGACGTAGAGGAACCCGCCGGGATCGATCCGGATCTTCTGAATCCAGGACTTGATGGTTTCTACCCGATGCTGGACTTGCAACGCGGCGAGTACCACATTGCCATCACTAATTGGCAGAACGACCTCCGACACTTTTTCAAGCGATTCACCTCCGCGCAAGTGCACCGCGGAGACATAGGCGTGCCAGCCTCCACGCTGCGCGCCGAGGAAGCCCTCGTCGTGCATCAATGAGTAGCCGTTCAGCTCCGGACGATCCGGGTAGGCGGCGATGACAGCTCCTGAGGGGGCGACGATAATGGCCGCCTCTGCTCCCGGCGCCAAAGGCAGGAAATGCTGCAAGAGGCGACGTAACTGGTCGGCATCCTGTTGCTGCACTGCCGTGCGAAAATCTGGTTGCTCAGCTAACATCCGCTCAAAGAGCAGGGTTTGTCCTAGCGTTTCTCCAACAATCTCTGATGCAAGGTGGGCGGTCACTGTCAGGTTGCGCAGCACCTGGCGGCGTCCCACACGGATATTGACGCGATGTGTCACGAACACCATGATGGTGAGCAACGCGAGCACAAGACTCGAGCCCCATACGACGCTCCGCGGGGTGGGAGGAGCGTGCAGGAAACGCATCACCCCACCAGCGGCTGGAAGTGTCGAGGGGCTCCGGTGAGGATCAACCATCAACCCCAGCTCCTTGCATTTCCAAACAAGATCTTTAGGCACATGCCCAATCTATATGACTACGGCGCCCAGGGTACCTTGGGCGCCGTCTTCAGCACCTCTCGCAAGCCGCAAATACGGTTTCATGGATCCAATTGTAGCACACCAGATGAAGAAGACGAACTCCCCTTCGTGCACTCATATCAGAGCGCCTATCAACATGACTGCGGGGCGCTCTCGATGAAGGGTGAAGGTCAAATAGCCTGCCATGTGATCGTCTCGATCTGGCTTGCGCTCTCATCACCTACGTGCTGTAATACGTGCGGGGACGAGAAATGCTAGACTGCACGATGAGGTCGTGCCACGATGCGCCACTGGCTGGTTCAACTCGAGGATGTGTTCGACTGGTCCATGTGGGCACTCTTTACCAGCTCAGTTCTGATGTACGGGTATGTCCGTTTCGTGTCTCGCTGCCTTCCGAAGCGGCGTCTTGCGATCATCCTCTCCTGGGTCGCATCGATCGCCACCGTGTATCTGCTGGGTTGGTCATCACCGGCACGACAATTGGGTGCGTTCCGGGTGTATGCTCTCATGAGCTTCGTGCCGTTGACCTATTTCTGGGCCCGGTGGAGAGGCCCCACACGATAGCCGTGGTAGACCGATTGCTACTCCTAGGACGATCTTCGCACGGGGTCTTCCGATTTAACACCAGCGTGCTCGTTCTGTTGAGCCTGGTGTCCCCCCTAGCGCAAGTCAGCCTAGCCCGTGGGACTCTGAGGCCCGCCCGAACTCCGGTCTTTCTTCTGCTCCTCAGCCCCTTGCTCGCCTCCTCGCAGGGCCTTCTGGAACTCGCGGATGGCTTCCCCCAGTCCCCTGGCGACCTCGGGCAAACGCTTGCCCCCAAAGACCAGAAGGGCAATGACCAGGATGACGAGCAATTCTGGAAACCCAACTCCCCCCATAGGACTTACCTCCGTAGCGAACGCCGCCTTCTGGACGGTGTTCTTGCTCAAGACCTCTCAATGCCGTCAGAACTGAACTTTAGGAACCTCCTTCGCCTCGTGACCCGCCTCAAAGTATGGCGTGCTGAGGTGAAAGCCGGTGAGCCCCGCGATGAGGTTGGCAGGAAAGCTCCGCACCGCGACGTTGTAGCTCCTGACGACCTCGTTGTAGCGCCGTCGCTCGACCGCAATCCGGTTCTCGGTTCCCGCCAGCTCATCCTGGAGCGCCAAGAAATTCTGGTTCGCTTTCAGGTCGGGATAGCGCTCCACGACCACCATCAGGCGTCCCAAGGCCCCCTCCAGTTGTTGGGCGGCGCCCACTTTCTCATCGAGCGTTTTCGCCTCGCCCCACTGGCTCCGAAGCCGCGTGACTTCTTCTAGCACCCCCCGTTCATGGCTCGCGTAGCCCTTGACGGTGTTGACGAGGTTGGGAATCAGGTCGTAGCGTCGTTGCAAGACGTTCTCCACCTGCGCCCAACTTTCGTGCATGGCCTCCTGCCACTGGACCAGGGTGTTATAAGTACCCAGCGCCACGCAACCAGGAAAGCCCACGAGCACCATCAGAACAATCCCCAGCACCATCCACTTTTTCATGTCTGTTGACCCCCTTGTGAGTAGCGAGGATGCAGCAACGCGTCGACGGCCTCCACGATGGATTCGATGGCCCGCAGGTACTCCCCAAAGAGGTCGTCTGGTACGACCCGAGGGACCTTCTTACCACCCTTTAATTGGTTGATCGTCTCGAAGACGTGTGTCTGAATGGGCACATGGCGTGCCAGCGCGGCGAGCGCCTCCAGCTTTCTCGCGGGCCCCTGGGGTTGGTAGAGACGTAGGGCACCGCGACAGAGCACGAGGAAGGTCGACAGGGAGCGGACCATCAGCTTCGTCACCTGGCGCGGTT
>JACPXA010000041.1 GCA_016196785.1 Elusimicrobiota bacterium | reverse complement strand
ACGACGACATCCAAGGCGAGTGGGTTCACCACGTGACCCAGGCCTTGCGGGCTCACACCCTCTACAAACGCGATGTGGATTACGTCGTGAAGGACGGGCAAGTCATCATTGTGGATGAGTTCACCGGGCGACTCATGCCGGGACGACGTTGGAGCGAAGGGCTGCATCAGGCGGTGGAGGCGAAAGAGGGCTTGAGGATCGCCGAGGAGAATCAAACCCTGGCGACAATCACCTTTCAGAACTTCTTCCGACTCTATGAGAAGCTCGCCGGGATGACCGGCACCGCCTTGACCGAGGCTGCAGAGTTCTGGGAGATCTACAAGCTGGATGTCGTAGAAATCCCCACCAACAAGCCGATGATCCGAGTGGACTATGCGGATGTCATCTATCGGACCGAGCGGGAAAAAGACGACGCCATCACCGGGGAAATCGAAGAGCTCTGGAAACAAGGCCAGCCGGTCCTCCTGGGGACCCGCTCCATTGAGAAATCGGAAAAACTGGCAGCCCTCCTTCGCCGGAAAGGGATCCCTCACCAGGTTCTGAACGCGAAATACCACGAGCGGGAGGCCCAGATCATCGCTCAAGCGGGACGCAAAGGCACCTGCACCATCGCTACCAATATGGCCGGGCGTGGAACCGATATCGTACTGAGTGGCTCCCCCCCTGACCCCACGGAAGCGGAGTTCATTAAACAACTCGGGGGGCTGCATGTCCTGGGAACCGAACGACATGAAAGCCGTCGGATTGACAATCAGCTCCGCGGCCGGTGTGGCCGTCAAGGGGACCCAGGCTCTTCTCGGTTCTACCTCTCGCTGGAAGATGAACTGATGCGTCTCTTTGGGAGTGATCGGCTCTCCGGGCTCATGCAACGGCTGGGGATGAAAGAAGGCGAGGACATCCAACACCCGTGGGTCACCAAAGCCATCGAGAATGCGCAGCGCAAGGTCGAAGCGATGAACTTCGACATCCGGAAGCAACTCTTGGAGTATGACAATGTCATGAATAAACAGCGGGAGGTGGTCTATGCCCTCCGCAACGAGATCCTCGATGGAGAAGCGGTCAACCAGCAGATCAAGGATATGATCCTCGAATCCATTGAGGAAAAGGTGGCAACGATCGCTGCTGACAAACGCCATCCTGAGGAGTGGGATGTCGCTGGTGTTCTCGTGTGGATGCGCCGTACCTTCGATGTGTCCCTCCAGTTCACTACTGAAGAGATCGTAGACCTCACTCCGGAGCGGCTTCAAGAGCGGCTTCGGGAAACTGCGGAACAGGCCTATCAAGAGCGGGAACGGAAAATGGGGAGCGAGGAATTCCGGCATCTTGAACGGATGATCCTGCTCCAAATGATTGACATCGCTTGGAAGGAGCACCTCTATGACCTCGATCAGCTCAAAAAGGGGATTGGGCTGCGAGCCTATGGGCAGAAGGACCCCCTGGTTGAGTACCAACATGAGTCGTTTAATCTCTTTACTACCATGATGCGGCGGATTCGTGAGCAGACAGTGGAGTACCTGTTCAGAATTCATATGGAACCGTTCACTCCCCGCCCTGTCTTCGTGCCCACCCGAGCGGAAAAACCTGAGGTGTCTACGGCGGGTTTAGTCGCTCAAGGCGTCATGGCCGATGCTCGATCGGGCAGATCAGCCGTCATGGAACCGATGGGAGCTCCCTCCACAGGCGGCCCAGTACCGGGTGGCGGTAAACCGACGCCTGTGACGGTCCCTAAAAAGATCGGACGGAACGATCCCTGCCCGTGCGGGAGTGGCAAGAAATATAAGAAGTGCTGCGGCCGCTGACCAATCGCTTTGATCTCCTATCTTCTAGCGAGTCTTTCAGGGGTTCTTCTTATCCTAATATTTCCCCCATTTAATTGGGGGTGGGGGGCGTGGGTAGCGCTGGTCCCGCTGTTGAAAGCGCTTGGCAACACCTGTTCGCTCCGAAAAGCGGCACTGCTCGGATTGGTCACCGGGATGGCAAGCTCTGTGGGACAATATTATTGGATTGTGCCGATGTTCAAAGCTGCAGGCCAATCCGTGTGGTTAGCGATTGGGGCGCTGGGGCTTCTGGGAGGTTACCTGGCTTTGTATCCCGCGGTGTGGTGTGCGATGGTTGCTGCGGTGAAGAGGCGGACAGTTTCTAGTAGTCTTAGGAAATACCGCCTTGGCTGAGACGTTGGTTGGGGGAAGGATCTACGTTCGACAGGGCATCCTGTCCTTTCTCCTTGTGGTTGTCTCCAGCCTGTGGGGGGAAATCGTCCTTCACCGAGCTGCCCGTTTGTCGCTCGCACAAGCACCGCAAGTGGCCATCCTTCAGGGGAACATTGACCAATACAAAAAATGGGACGCTGCCTACGAACAAGAGATCCGGACAACATACAGCCAGTTGGCACTGGAAGCGGCCAGCCACCACCCTGTGCTCACGGTGTGGCCGGAAAGTGCAGTCCCAGGGTTTGTCCGTTTCGAACCTGCGCTCTACCAATGGCTTTCGCATCTCGTGGTACTCAGCGGAGGGGAACATCTGGTCGGATCAGTGGATCGAAGAAAAGATCTCTTGAATGTAGCCTTCGTGGTTGATCGCCAAGGACACCTCAAAGAGAGCTATCGAAAACTTCACCTTGTTCCCTTTGGGGAAGTCGTCCCGTTTCAACGGTGGTTGGGCCGGTACATCCCGGTACTGAATGAGTTGGGGGCCTTCGAGGCAGGTCACGCGCCGTATCCTCTGATGACCCATCTGGGGCCTATCGGTACGACGATCTGTTTTGAAGCGATTTTCCCAGATCTTACCCGTCGTTTTGTCCGCAACGGCGCGCAGGTTCTAGTAAATATCACCAATGATGGGTGGTTTCTCAAGACCGCCGCCCCAGAACAGCACCTCATCATGAACGTCTTCCGCGCCATTGAAAACAGGCGAACCGTGGTGCGAGCCGCCAACACTGGAATCTCAGCAGGCATTGATCCTTGGGGTCGGTTTCTACTGAGAACCCAGCTCTTGACCAAACAGGTTGGACTGGTCCCCGTAGTCCCCCAGACGCACCTGACCTTCTATACCCGTTTCGGTGACCTCTTCGCCCAACTCTGCTCCGCCACAACCATCATGTATTTATTCCTGTGGTATAGAGAAAAGAGGGCTCAAGGCGCGAAGCAAGAAAACTTTTAGGGGGAGAGCCGGGGGATGTGGCGGAGTGAGCCTAAGCGGCCCACGTAGAAACTCGGTGAGCGCAGGGCGCGGATGCGCCCGAGCACAACAGAGTTTCGAGTGGGGCCAGAAGCGTAGCGAACGCAGCCACGCCACCGGCTCTCCCTCCTCTTTTCCTCTTTCACATTGACAGTCGAGGGAAGGGGGACTATAATACCCTAGGAGGTTTCGGATGGAAGAAAATCGCATGGCCAAATTGCAAGAACTTACTGAAAAATTAGCGACAATCGGGAGGTTGCTTTGACATCCCGGGGAAGGCCCAGGTGATTCAACAGCTTGAGGGCAAGACGACTCAAGCCGATTTCTGGTCAACCCCCCAGGAAGCTCAGACAACGTTAAAAACGCTCACTGGCCTGCGGGCTACCGTTGAACACTGGGAAGCCCTTAAGGGAGAAGTCAACCACCTGCGAGAGCTCCTCGAACTCTCGAACCACGAACAGGAAACCTCCCTATTACCAGAAATTGACCAGCGACTCTTGGGGGTTATGCAATCTGTTCACCAGCTCGAGATCCAGGCAAAATTTACCGGGCCCCACGACGACTATCCGGCCATTGTCACATTGCATGCCGGGGCTGGCGGTACTGAATCGTGCGACTGGGTCGAGAGGCTCCTCCGGATGTACCGTCGCTGGGCTGAGCGACATGATCGGTCGGTGGAAATCACCGATATCCTGCCAGGGGAAGGGGTAGGGGTGAAGTCAGTCACGTGTGTCATTGGGGGACCATTCGCCTATGGATCGCTCAAAGGGGAGATAGGGGTTCACCGACTGGTCCGGATTTCTCCATTCGATGCGAACAAGCGTCGCCACACAAGTTTCGCCTCCTGCGATATCATCCCTGAAATCGAGGATGCCACCGTGGCGGACATTCAGGAGAGCGATCTTCGCATTGATACGTACCGGGCCTCTGGGCATGGCGGGCAACATGTCAACAAAACGGACAGCGCGGTTCGGATCACCCATCTCCCATCAAGCCTTGTGGTCCAGTGTCAGAACGAGCGTTCGCAATACAAGAATAAACAAATGGCACTGAAAATCCTCAGGGCCAGGCTCTATGAGCTGGAACAGGAGAAGAAGCGGGCAGCCCTCGAAAAGCACTATACAGAGAAAGGTGAGATTGCGTGGGGCAATCAGATCCGCTCATACGTTTTCATGCCCTACCAACTGGTCAAGGATCATCGGACAGGATATGAGACAAGTCAGGTCGAGTCAGTGCTGGATGGAGCGCTAGACCCTTTTATCGAGGCCTACCTCGCTCACCAGGTAACGACCGGCAGGAGGGAACCGTAAGATGGCACGCATCATGGTGGCTGACGACGAACCGGATGTGGTCGAGTTGCTCACATTCATTCTAGAAAAGGAAGGCCACGAAGTCCTTTCGGCGGCCAACGGGCGAGAGGCGCTCAGCAAAATCCTGGAACAACCTCCGGATTTGCTGATTTTGGA
>JACPXA010000127.1 GCA_016196785.1 Elusimicrobiota bacterium | reverse complement strand
GCGAGCCACGAGGGCCACGTACTCTTCCCCATGGAGCTCTCCGCGACGAAGCAACGCCGTCGCGAGATCACGTTTGATGTGCTCATCAGGAAAGCGGGCGAGCCAGTCGGTGTCCATCGGCACCCATGCGCCTTCGACACCGACCCAGAGCGGCCGTTGGGGAACGAGCCGGGTGAACCGGTCGAGGAGGTGCGCCAGGTGCCATTGTCCCACGATGTGGCCGTGGGCGTCCTGAAGGTGAATCACCAAGGGCTGCCCGGGTCGTCCCTGAAAACGTTCTACGACGTGTCCTAACCGCGAAGGAATCTGCCGGGCAAGGGGGGTCGCCAGGTCCTCAAAGGGCGGACGAGGCCCCGGGAGAAGCCGTCGCTGGTTTTCCCGCGCACTGGCCTGCGCAAGTGGCGGAACCACCTGGGACCATACCAGGGTGCCGGTAAGAAGAAGCGCGAGGTACTTCATCACCTGTTGCATCTCTTTTTAGTTTAGCGACTTCAGATTAACTTTACATGAACAATTTGTTACAATCTTGTAAATTTTTAAGGCCTGCATCATGCTGATTTTTAAATGGGTTTTTAGGATCGCCATCATTGCCTTAGGGATGGGAGGCATCCCTGTGAGACTGGGCGCGGTGCTTCCCAAAGGGGTGGAGTATTTCCCCAGTACGCTCGGAAGCTGGTGGGTGTATGAGACGGTCCGGAACGATGGCAAGGAACGGTTCGACATGCGGGTGACGATTGATCCTTCCGACCAGAGCGATGTGGGCGATGGGGAGATCCCGGCGCCCGGGAAAGGCGTGGTGTGGGTGACGATGACCCAACGGGATCCGCGCGGCTCCATGCGGTCGTTCATGGTGCAACAACCGGAGGGGCTCTTCAACGTCAAGACGGCGGTCAAAAAACCCTGGACGCCGTGGGTGACCGCCCGTCACGACCCCCCTATTCCGCTGGTTGTCTTTCCCCTCGAGCCTGGCGGGGAGTTCCAGTGGAAAGGCCTGCTAAAAATTGGCCCCATCAAAAAACCCATCGTGATGCGTGGCCAGGTGTTCCCGGAAGAAGAGATCGAGGTCCCGGCAGGCCGATTCCGCTGTGTGAAGATCTACTACTACGAGCAGCGCGGGAAAGAGACCGTGGAGGAATGGGGCTGGTATGCGGCCGGTGTGGGACAGGTCAAATACATCGGTGGGAACTACGCCAAGCGGCTTAAATCGTTTCACATCGAGCCGAAGTAGGGGAGCGATTCGGCCCTTCAACTCCGCTCAGGGCAGGTTGACAGTTTACCGCTGGATGAGTAGACTCTAGCCAGTGAAAACCGTATGCAGCTTGCTCGTGCTGCTCAGCCTGACCGCAACCGCCAGGGGCATGGAAATCCGGCTGACGCTGGAGGAGCTTGCCTTGAGCTCGGAACAGATTGTCTCTGGCACGGTCGTTCGGGTCGAGTCATCAACCACTGAACCCCAACCTGGGATTTTCACCAAAGCCACGATCCAGATCAAAGAACGTTTCAAAGGTCCAACCTCTGATTCCACCGGCCAACTGACTGTGACCCTCCCAGGCGGTAGGGACCCCAGGGGCCGGTACCGGCTTTATGTCTCAGGCGTCCCTGAGTTAAAACCCGGTGAAGAGGTCGTGGTGTTTTGTACGCGGGACAAGCTGGGAAGGTTACAGCTCATGGGAGAACAAGGGAAATACCTCCTCCAAGGGGGCATGGCTTACCGGCATGGCCTTCAAGCCGAACCCGCGGAACCCGTGAATGACTTTTTAAATAAACTCCGAAAAATCGTCAACGACCAGAGGCCATCCGCGCGTTGAACAACCTCCGTTGCAAAAAGTTAATTAGTGCAACTACGTCCCTCTTGTTGTGGGCAACGCACGTTCAGGCGGCGTCGTGTGTGCATCCACTGCTCGGCGGGACCTGGTCTTCCTCAGATATTCCGGTTTCGTATCTTTTCAATCCTTCTGGGACGCCCTCAGGGGCCCTCTCCGCCATTCAAAGCGCTCTTGCGACCTGGGCTACTGCCCCCGGTTCGCTCATTGATGTCCGCTACGATGGCACGACCACAGATACAGCCACCGGGTTGTGTGGAACCGACACGAAACATGTGGCCTTCTGGGGCAACCGGTTTAATACCCCTTCCTCATTGGCGGTGGCACTGGTCTGCGTTGATGAAGCGGCCCAACGGATCACCGATGCGGACATGGAATTTAATACGACCGTCTCTTGGGCCACTGATGGGAGCGGCGGAGTGGGATCCCCTTACGATATTCAGAGCGTGGCCTTGCACGAGTTCGGTCACTGGTGGGGGATGGACCACCCGACGACTCGGGAGAGTGTGATGTTCAATACCTACCAGGGCATCCGGCGTTCCCTCGGAGCCGTGGATGAGGCGTGCATTCAGACGCTCTATCCTGGGACCAGAGGCGGTCAAAACCAGACGTCTCAAACAACGCCCTCGGTGAACCTGGGCCAAAATGGCCCCAACCCCTTCCGTCCCCGTTCCTCCAGCGATTTTACCCTGATCCCCTTCAGCCTGTCACAAAGCGCGCACGTCACCATCCGCATCTTCAACCTCGATGGGGAGTTGGTGAAAACTTTACTCGACAATGACTTCGCTGCTGGCAGCTATACCACCCGCTGGTTCGGCGACAATGGAAATACGGGCCAAACAGGGGAGTCGGTCGCGAGCGGGGTGTACCTGTATCACCTGAAACTGAGCACCGGGGAAGAACGCACCAAGAAGCTCATGCTGATTCGATGATCAGGAAAGCAGGAAATCGGTTGGGGGGAGAGCCGGGGGAGGTGGCGGAGTGAGCCTAAGCGGCCCACGTAGAAACGCGGTGAGCGCAGGGCGCGGATGCCCCCGAGCACACCAGAGTTTCAAGTGGGGCCAGAAGCGTAGCGAACGCAGCCACGCCCCCGGCTCTCCCCCCATCCCTCGCCCCGCCTCTCTCCTTCTATTGCCTCTTTTCCTCCTGGTAATCTGCGTGGGGAGAGTGGGGGCGGCACCAGGGACGCGGGGGGCGAGTTCCTTTCTGCTTGGGCAAGGCGCACGGGCTCAGGGGTTAGGGGAGACGTTCACAGCGGTTGCTGAGGATGTCAACGGAATGGGGTGGAACCCTGCCTCCCTGGCGACGATCCGCAAGCCATCAGTGGCGCTGGCCGCAACGTACTGGCTGGAGAACACCCGGTTTGGGTACGTCACCTACGCGCATCCCTTACCACAAGCTTGGCCCGACTCCACCTTGCCCCGTACTGACCTCAGCTCCCCGAGAGGTCCTTTGGACAACCTTCCGGTGACGGTGGCGTTGCATGCATTGACCTTCCAAACCGGGGCCATCCCAGAGACTACACTGAACGCTAACCAGGACGCGGTGATTGAGACGGGCGGTACCGTGTCTGGCTCTGACTACGTGGTGAGTGTGGGAGGAGCTACCACCCTCGAACAGCAGGTGCATGTGGGCGCAGCGGCTAAGTGGATCCATCAAAGTTTGGCGAGCGATCGGGCCAACGCCTTCACGGGAGACCTGGGATTGCTGACCTCGCTGTGGCGGGACCCCGCCACTGGGGCTGTGCAGGCCGGGGGTGCGATTCAAATCCCGATCACCGACCTACGCTTTCGGAGCGGCGGCCCCAAGGAAAAGTTGCCGCTCATTGGCCGGTTAGGGGTGGCGTGGCAATCGCGTTGGCTGCTGGTCGCCCTCGATACGATCCGCCCGATTGACTCTGGGTGGCGAGTCCACATTGGCGCGGAATACACCTTGCCAGGACCGATCGCCCTGCGCGTAGGGTATCGAGCGAAAGATCCGGACCGCCCTACGGTTCGGGAGGATTTCAAAGGGGTGACATTCGGGGTCGGGCTGCCGGCACCGCTGTCCATCGCCTCCGGCCGGTTGGATTACGCCTTTGTCCCAATGGGGGCCTTAGGCACCACTCACCACGTCACCTTCACCATGACCTTTCAACCTGAACGCCGGTCCATCCCCTGGTATCTCCAAGACCGCTAACCTAGACCGCGTAGGTAGTGGGTGTGTGGATGACGCTGATGCGGGCAGCGAGCTGCTGCGCGATGGCTTGGAAGGTCTGAGCCAGGGAGGTGTCAGGGAAGGCGACCACGAAGGGCGTCCCGGTATCACCACAACGAACAATGCGGGGATCGAGGGGGATGTCTCCGAGAAACGGAAGGCCAAGCCGTTCCGCCTCGCGTCGTCCACCCCCTGTGGAAAAGATGTCGGTCACCTGGCCGCAATGCGGGCAGTGAAAGGGACCCATGTTCTCAATGACTCCTAAGATGGGGGCGTTGAGCTGACGAAACATGGCCACGCCTTTGAGGCTGTCCAGGAGCGCGACCTCTTGGGGGGTCGTGACAATGGCAACCCCTGCGAGTGGGACGGTCTGCAAGATCGTGAGCTGAATGTCTCCTGTGCCTGGGGGTAAATCTATCAACAGATAGTCAAGCTCGCCCCACGCCACGCCGTGCACAAACTGTGTGACCGCCCGGGACACGAGCGGCCCTCGCCAGATGACCGGTCGCTCCCCTTCTGTGTTCAGTACCCCGATCGAGATCAGCTTCACCCGATGGCGTTCCAGCGGGACGATCTTATTGTCTACCACCGTCGGTTGCTCATTGGCCCCCATCATGAGCGGGATATTCGGGCCGTAGATATCGGCATCCAGGAGGCCCACCCGAGCGCCCATCTGGGCCAAGGCGCACGCCACATTGGTGCTCACGGTGGATTTGCCAACCCCTCCTTTACAGGAGTACACCGCGACCATGTTTTTCACGCCGGCGATATCCTGCCGGCCAGGGAGCCCCACCGACCCTCTAGGAACCGAAGCGCTCACGGTGATGGCCACCTCGGTCACCCCAGGAATTCGACGGACCGCCTCCTCCGCCGCAGTCTGGATCTGCCCTTTCAAGGGACAGGCGGTGGTACAGGGTTTATCCTTGCAGATCTCGATGCACGGTTTGGGGCTCACGATATGGATGTGAGCCTGGGTGTCTGACTTATAGGTCAGCAGTCCGAGTTTATCTTCAAGACTCATAGGAGAACCTCATT
>JACPXA010000119.1 GCA_016196785.1 Elusimicrobiota bacterium | reverse complement strand
CAGGGCGCGGCGAAGCGCCGCTTGGGCCTGAGCAATGTCAACTTCTTCCCCCGCTTTTGCCGCGAGCTGGGCGCGGGCGCGTTCCGCGGCGAGGCGGGCCCGTTCGACATCGATCTCTTCGGCCATTTCAGCCGTTTCAGCGAACACCGCCACCCGCCGGGGGGTGACTTCAACAAATCCCCCGGAGATGGCAAAGGGGGTGACGGCCCCCACTTGGGTGATTCGGAGCACACCGGGTTGGAGCTGGGCCAGTAAGGGGGCATGCCCTGGGAGAATCCCGAGTTCCCCTTCATAGGCCGGCACCACGAGGAACTCCACCGCCGCACGGAGGGCGACCTTCTCCGGGGTCACGATCTCTAAGGGGAATGTGTTCACAGGGTTTTCGCCTTTTCGGCCGCTTCGTCAATGCCGCCCACCATATAGAACGCCTGCTCCGGCAGGTGATCCCATTTGCCTTCGATGGGCTCACGAAACCCCCGAATCGTGTCTTTCAGGGGCACGTACTTGCCGGGAGTTCCGGTGAATTCCTCCGCGACGAAGAAGGGTTGCGAGAGAAACTTTTGAATCTTGCGGGCCCGCGTCACAACGAGCTTATCCTCTTCGGAGAGTTCATCCACGCCTAGGATCGCAATGATATCCTGCAGGTCCTTGTAGCGTTGGAGCACCTTCTGCACGCCGCGCGCGACCTGGTAATGCCCCTCTCCTAGGACACGAGGATCGAGGATCCGTGAGGTAGAATCGAGGGGGTCCACGGCGGGATAAATTCCCAGTTCAACGATTTGCCGCGAGAGGACGGTTGAGGCGTCTAGGTGCGTAAACGCCGTGGCCACGCCAGGGTCAGTCAGATCATCCGCCGGCACGTAGATCGCTTGGACGCTGGTGATTGAACCTCGGGTGGTGGAGGTAATCCGTTCCTGAAGCGCCCCCATCTCCGTGCCCAAGGTGGGTTGATAGCCCACCGCCGAGGGCATCCGGCCCAGGAGCGCCGACACCTCCGCTCCCGCCAAGACAAAGCGGAAGATGTTGTCAATGAACAACAGGACGTCCTGCCCCTCGTTGTCACGGAAATATTCCGCTTGGGTGAGCGCCGAGAATCCCACACGGAAACGGGAACCAGGCGGTTCGTTCATCTGGCCATACACCAGGACCGCCTTGTCAATGACCTTGGACCGTTTCATCTCCAGCCACAGGTCGTTTCCTTCCCGGCTACGCTCCCCAACCCCGCCAAACACCGAGACCCCACCGTGATGCATGGCGACGTTATGGATCAGCTCCATGATGATGACCGTTTTCCCCACCCCGGCACCCCCAAAGAGTCCTACCTTGCCGCCCTTCATGTAGGGCTCCAAGAGGTCAATCACCTTAATGCCGGTCTCAAAAATCTGCGGCGTCGTCTCCTGCTCGACAAACGTCGGCGGAGCCCGATGGATCGGGGTACGGTCATTGGTTTGGATCGGCCCCAACTGATCCATGGGCTCTCCCAACACGTTCATGAGTCGGCCCAAGCAGGCTCTTCCCACGGGGACGGTGATCGGTCCACCCGTGTCCTCGGCGACCATCCCCCGTTGGAGCCCTTCTGTGGGGCCCAGCGCGATGGCCCGCACGGTGTTATCCCCCAGGTGCGCGGAGACCTCGACAGTGAGGGCTTCTCTCTCTTGCCCACCAGCACCCCCCTCGCGCGTCTTCCCATCCACGCGACGAATGTGGAGCGCCTGGGTGATCGGCGGCAAGTTCCCAGAGGGAAACTCCACATCCACCACCGGACCGATCACTTGAACAACCTTGCCGACGTTCATAACCTCACCTCTGGGGGGCCGGGGGTGTGGCCCCCAATTACGCCAATACTTCGGCGCCGGCGACCACTTCGAGGATCTCCTTCGTGATGGAGGCCTGGCGGGTCCGGTTCATCCGCAGGGTCAGGGTGTCAATGAGTTCCCCCGCGTTCTCGGTCGCCTGGTCCATCGCGGTCAGGCGAGCACCCAATTCCGACGCGGTGGATTCGAGGAGTGCCCGATAGATCTGCGCCTTGACATGACGAGGGAGGAGCGCCTCGAGTAGCTGTTCTCGTGCGGGCTCGTAGAGGAAATCCACGGGAGCTTCAGCCCCCCTCTCCGGGCACCCCCCTCGACGGCCATCCCAGTGGGGGAGCACTTTGGTGCGGGGGGTTGGGGCAGTGGCCCCAGACTCCCCTACCCTCCCCTCTCCCTCCAGTGGGGGGAGACTGATTGGAAGGAGTGGTTCCACTACTACCCTTCGCCGCAGGGCCGACTTAAACTCTTGATAGATCAGGGAAACCTCGCTAAACGCTTCGCTCAAGAACCCTTCGATGAGGTCCTTGCCAATCAGCTCGGCATGGGCGTAACTGAGTTGATTCAGCAGCCCGGTGTACTCCTTAGCGATCTTCACTCGCTGGCGTCGAAAGAAATCCCTCCCCTTGCGCCCCACGACAAAGAGCTGTACCTCTTCTTGCGGATGTTGTCCCAAGTACTCCAGGGTTTTGCGAATGAGGTTGGTATTGAACGCCCCGCACAATCCTTTGTCCGACGTGATGAGGAGAATCGCTTGTTTGCTAAGGTCACCAGGGCGAAAGAAGGGATGCAACGCCTGGACCCCCCCCCTCACCTCAATCCTCTCCCCCCACAGGGGAGTCTGGGGCCCCTGCCCCAACCCCCCGAGGGAAGGGTGAGGGGGGTTCGGAGAACCTCGTTCTTGTACGACCAATCGGCCCGCCAATTCATCGATGAGCTCTCGCATCCGTTGGGCAAATGGCCGGGCCGCCAAGATCCGCAGTTGCATCCGCCGCAGACGCGCTGCCGCCACCATCTTCATGGCTTTGGTGATCTGCTGGGTAGACTTCACGGATTTGAGTTTGCGCCGGAATTCCTGAAGTGAAGGCATCGCCTCGATCGCGTGGGGTCAGGTTATATCCGCCATCTGAAACTGCTGTTTGAACGCCTGAAGGACTTGAATGATCTGGGCCTTGAGGGCATCGTCAATCTGGCGTTTCTCACGAAGTCCCCGACCAACCTCAGGATGGCGAGTCTCGAGAAACTGATAGAGCTCTTTCTCAAACCGGCGGATGGCAGGAACCGGAACATCATCGAGGAACCCGTTCACCCCAGCAAAGATCAGAGTGATCTGGCGCTCGACAGGCAGGGGCTGATGCTGGTCCTGTTTCAGCACCTCGACCATGCGCTCACCGCGGGCAAGCTGCGCTTGCGAGGTCTTGTCGAGATCGCTGCCAAACTGCGCAAATGCCGCTAGCTCGTTGTACTGGGCTAGGTCTAAGCGCAGCCGCCCGGCCACCTGGCGCATGGCGCGGATTTGCGCGTTCCCCCCAACCCGTGACACTGAGAGCCCGACGTTCACCGCAGGGCGAATCCCCGCGTAGAACAAACCGGCTTCAAGGTAAATCTGGCCGTCGGTAATCGAGATCACGTTGGTGGGGATGTAAGCGGACACATCCCCCGCCTGGGTCTCGATGATGGGCAGTGCGGTCAGTGATCCCCCACCCTGTTGATCGCTCAACTTGCACGCCCGCTCGAGCAGTCGGGAATGCAAGTAGAACACATCGCCGGGATACGCCTCCCGACCCGGTGGCCGTCGCAGCAACAACGAGAGCTGCCGGTAGGCCTGGGCATGTTTCGAGAGATCGTCATAGACGCAGAGCACGTGCTTTCCTTGCCACAGGAACTCCTCCCCCATGGCACAGCCGGCGTACGGGGCGATGTACTGCAGCGGCGCGGGGTCGCTGGCGGCGGCAGAGACGACAATCGTGTACTCCATCGCCCCGTGTTCTTGGAGGGTCTTCACCACCTGCGCCACGGTCGCTTGTTTCTGGCTGATCGCCACGTAAATACAGATCGGCCGCTGCGGCTCCTGCCGCTGGTTGATAATCGTATCCACCGCAAGGACCGTTTTCCCGGTCTGGCGATCGCCGATAATCAACTCCCGTTGGCCTCGTCCAATGGAGATCATGGAGTCAATCGCTTTGATGCCGGTTTGAAGCGGCTCTTTCACTGGCTGGCGTTCAACGATCCCTGGCGCGATGACCTCCATGGGACGGGCCTTGGTCGTCCGCACAGGCCCTTTTCCATCTAAGGGTCGCCCCAAGGGGTTCACGACACGGCCAATCAGCGCTTCCCCGACCGGGACCTCCATCACACGGCCGGTCCGCTTGACCTCGTCTCCCTCTTTCACCAGCCGGTCATCGCCTAAGAGCACACACCCCACATTTTCCCGCTCGAGGTTCAAGGCAATCCCCAACACCCCCTGGGGAAATTCCAGGAGTTCCCCAGCGACCGTCCGCTCGAGCCCATAGAGGCGCGCGATCCCATCCCCCACCTGGAGGACGTACCCCACCTCCTTGAGCTCGAGCTGCGGCTCGAATCCTTCAAGCTGCTGCCGTAAAACTTTGGTAATCTCTTCCGGTCGAATGGCCATATCGTAGAGTTGGGGTCAGACCCCTGTGGGGTCAGACCCCGAGAATCGGCGCTGGAGGCGAGTGAGTTGCCCCCGGAGACTATAGTCCATCACCTGGTCTCCAACCCGCACCACCACGCCGGCCAACAGTTCCGGATCCAAGGTGGTCTCAATGAGCACAGAGCAATGGAAGATCTGCGCCAACACCGTCTCAAGTTGTCGTTGCATGTGGCTCCGCAAGGGGGTGGCCGTTTTGACCCTCGCGCGGATTTTGCCTTCCACGGTCTTCCCCCCTTCCTCGACCTGTCCCACAATCACTGGGAATAGGGTTACTCGTTTCTTGCGGATGAGCAACAGGACCAGCTTCTCTACCAGTGGGTGCAGCGGCTGGTCTCCTAGTGATCGCAGGATGACCTGTTTCTGCCCCAAGGAGAGGAGCGGGTGCTGCAAGATCCGCCAGAGACGTCCCTCCTGGCGGAACCGCCGTCCCAGCGTCTCGAGATCTCCCCACACGTCGTCCAACTGCCCCGTCGCCTGAGCCGCGCCGAGCAACGCCCGAGCGTAGCGCGCGGCTAACCCGAAATCATGCATAAACCATTAATGGATTTCTTTTGAATACTTATCTAGATCTCGGAACAACCCTTCCACAAATTGCGTTTGGACGCGTTGATCAATGGTCTGGCGGACCAGCTTCTCGGTGGCCAGGATGGAGAGGTTCGCTACTTCGGTGCGCAGCTCCTTGATCAACCGCGACTTCTCTTCCTCGAGCTGCCGTCGGGTTTTCTCGGTCAGCCGGCGAGCCTCCTCCTGCGTAGCGCGCAGTAGTCCTTCCCGAGCCTGCTGGCCTTCCCGCTGCGCTTGGGCGAAGAGCTCCTTGGCTTTCGCCTCAATCTGCGCCAGTTGCTGCTCGTAGTCGGCTTTGAGCCGTTCCATGTCCTGTTTCGCCCGCTCCGCCGTCTGCAGATCGCGCTGGATGTGCTCCCGCCGCTCCCGAAGCAACCGGGTCACCGGCCCCCAGGCGATCTTCCATAAGATCCCCACCCCGATGAGGAAGGTGACGACCTGGACGAGCAAGACGCCAAGGTTGATCTCAATCATTGCACGAAGAACTTGGCGAACGGATTGACAAACAGCAGAATGAGCGAGACCAGCAACACATAGATGACCAGCGACTCAATGAAGGCTAAGCCCAGGATCATCGCCGTCTGGATCTGGCCGGTCGCTTCCGGTTGACGGGCGATCCCTTCCAAGCCTCGACGGATCGCCAATGCCTGGGCAACGCCGCAGACCGCAGCAGCAAAGGCCAGCCCCAGTGACGCGATGATGACCGTCCAAAGGAAATAGTCAACGGCATGCGGCGCCGCCCTCTGCGTCACAGCCGGTGCCTCCGCAGCCCATGCCGCTCCTGCCCACAAAGCTGCCACACACGTTGCTCTGATTCGTCTCACTCGTTTCCCTCCTTTAGTCCTCTACCCACGCTACTAAGAAGCGTGGGAGGGTTCGTGCTCAACATGAACCGCTCCCGCCACATAGATGATAGACAAGATCAAAAACACAAACGCCTGGATCAAACTCACCAAGGCTCCCAACAAAATGATGGCTGGCCGGAGCAGGAGCGGCCCCGCAGCCAGCGAATACCGCATGACGGGATTCGGCAATCCCAGGAAGACCAGCACCAGATAGGCGAGAATCCCCAAGAGCACCTCTTTGGCGAAGATGTTGCCAAACAACCGGATCGCCAGGGAGAGGGGACGCGCCACATGTCCGATCAGCTCGATGCAAAAGATCAACGCGTTGATCGGGAACAGGTACCAGGGGAGCGGCGGTCCCATGAAATGTTTCAGATACCCCAACCCATGCTGGCGAACCCCTTGATAGTTGTAGTACACAAACACCACCACCGCGAGCGCGGCGGTGGTGTTCAGGGCCGAGGTCGGAGAGGCGAACCCAGGGACGAGCCCCAAGAGATTCCCGAAAAACACAAACAAGAATATCCCTAACAGTAAGGGGTAGTAGCGTCTGGCTTCCGGCCCGATGGCGGCGTCTGCCAAGTCAAAGACCACCTCGCAGAGCGCCTCAAAGAGGTTCTGGATCCCACGAGGGATGATGGCCAGAGGCCATCGAGCCAGCAACGACAGCACCCCAATCCCTCCCCATGCAATCCAGGACATCACCAGGAGCGGAGGGATCGGCCCATGCAGCTCAATGGCTTCAGGAACGAGTGACACGCCAACGGCTCCCAACAAACCCCACCGCCGCCAGGACCCCAGTGAAGCCGAGGCACGTAGCCCAGGGAGAGATTTTCATCTGCCGAAACAGCCACACGAGCAAGATTACATACCCCCCAAATTTTGCGAGCGAGACAACCATCCACACGAACCGCCGAGGGCCTGGCGTGGTGATCCCCCTCACCACACGCACGAGGAGCCACACGTTCACGAGCCCCATCCCGGCTCCCGCGAGGATCCCCCACCCCTCCGGCGCCCACCCCGCCCACCGTAACCCGACCGTCAATACAAGGACGATCGGGAGGACGAGTTTGGAGACCGGCCAGAACAGGTTCATGGATGAGAAGGCGGTTCCCGTGAGGGCTTCTTCGGCAGCCCTTTCAGGATGTTCCAAAACCCGGCAATGATCCCCATCAAGAGCCATGACACGGTGAACCAGGGAGCGGTGTGCAACCACCGGTCAAGCCATACCCCAATGGTAAGGCCGACCACGGTACACAGAACGAGCGTCAGGCCCACACTGGAAGCCCAGGCTAGGTCTCTCGTCCCTTTCCACATCCCCCGACCTTCACCCACGGGCCTCCCCTCCCACCGTCAAGGTGCCCCGATGATATCAAACCGACGATACACCGTCAAGGATCCGCTGGCGAAACGATTACTTAGGGAGGGAGAGGGTGGTCAAGGCGGTCCATCGCAGGCAGGCGCGCCCTGCCTGTTTGGCTGCATACAGGGCTTCATCCGCCTTGATTAACAGGTCGTTCGCCGACCGGGCATCGACCGGGAAAGACGCTCCACCAATGGAAAGGGTCAGGCGCTTCCCAGGAAGCGTTTCCTGTCCTGGGAAACGACAGCTCGCAACCGCCTCCATGATCCTGGCGACCACATTCCGGGCTTCCTCCGGGGGGGTCTCTGGCAGGATCGCGCAAAATTCATCACCGCCATAACGTGCCAGGATATCGATCTCACGCAGGTTATCCCGAATGACATCGCAGACCTTCTTCAGGAGGATACTCCCGAGCTCGTGGCCCTGCGAGTCGTTGTAGGTTTTGAAGTGGTCAATATCAAGCATCAACAGGGACAACAAATGATTGGAGCGACGCGCCCGATCCAATTCCTGCTGGAGCACACGATGGAAGTAGCGTTGATTATACGCACCTGTCAGGGCATCGGTAATCGTCTCGCGCAGTAGCTGCTCGCGCTGCTCGCGGACGGTGCGCGTCATGCGATTGAAGGCAGTCGTCAACTGGCCGATCTCATCCGATTCTGTGACAGGAATCTCAAAGTTCAAGTCCCCCCCCTCCACACGCCGAACCCCTTCCAGCAGCTCGCGCAACGGACCCAAAAGGGATACCGCTAGTCCAATGGCGATCAGCAACACGATGCCACCGGCCATCCCCCCTGCGGCCCACGCTGCTCGACGGCTGCGGCGAAGCGCCGTATCCATTTCACTCCGAGCCTTCTCCAGTTCGACTCGATTCAGCGTCACGAGTTCTTCGCAGAGCGCAAAAAGACCGGTGAGGCGTGTCCTACCCTCCGAGGAGAGGAGCGCTAATTCCTTGCGGCGCTCCCCCAGCGCTCGCACCCACGCGGCCGCCTGGAAGAGCCCGACCTTCGCCGGCGGCGCCATTTTCTGAGAGAACGCCAAGAGGCGTTCTGCATCTGAGAAGTATTGATCGCTTTCTTTCTGCAGAAGCTGGAGCCGCGATCGAATGACCCCACTGGTGGAAAGCTGGAGGAGTTGGTGGATTCCGTTACGGGTGGTCATTTGCAATGCCTGTCTGTCTTGGAGTCGAGTCTTGTTCCCCGAAGCCAGGTAACGGAATATCGTATCGTCGTAAGTCACCAGGGAGTTCTTGACGCCCTCGATAAGGCGCGTCATCGGAAGGCGGGTGTTGAGCATCTCATGGGTCGTGACGGCTAACCAATGCTGCGTATACAAGGTATAGAGCAGGTACAAAACAACCGTCAAGAGGGTGATCGCGGCGGCTACGTAAATGCGAATGCGGATGGAGAAGCCCGTGAGGAACATCCGATAAAGCCGAGTGTAGAAAGAGGGGTACGACGGAAAAGAAAAGATTTTAGACTGCCAGACAACCCGTCTCATAGACATAGCATGATTTTATAATGTGCATATGCTATTACGTCCCCAAGATTTTGCGGAAGCGGCGTTTCCCGACTTTTACAACCACGGGGGCGTTCACGGTGATCTCTTGGTCGCTTTTGACCGTTTGACCATCCAGCTCGACCCCCCCCTGTTGGAGAAGCCGTCGGGCTTCCTTCTTGCTGGGCGCGAGACCGCTCTCCACCAACAGCTCGGATAACGGGATGGGGTTGCGAGACGCGACATGTTCTTCGAGTCGTTCTGGGGCTTGCCGGTCGGTAAAGACACGGACGAACGCGGCCTCCGCTTTCTCAGCGGCTTCCTGTCCATGAAAGCGGGTGGTAAGTTCCCGCGCCAACGCCGCTTTGGCCTCCCGGGGATGCTGTTGCTTCACGCTCGCAAGGTCGTGATCGGTGAGCAGCTCATAGTACTGCCACATGAGGGTATCTGAGAGGGACATGATCTTCCCGTACATCATGTCTGGGGAGTCGGAAAAGGCGATGGTGTTCCCGTAGGATTTCGACATCTTCCGAACCCCATCGGTCCCGATTAAGAGCGGCAGGGTCATGACCACCTGGGGATCCTGGCCGTGGTCCCGTTGTACCTCCCGGCCCATTAGTAGATTAAAGAGCTGATCGGTCCCTCCCAATTCCACATCCGCCTTCACTGCGACGGAGTCATACCCTTGGAGGAGCGGCTCGATCACTTCCAATAACGTACTTCCCTGCTCAGCTTTCCACCGCTTGGCAAAGTCTTCCCGCT
>JACPXA010000136.1 GCA_016196785.1 Elusimicrobiota bacterium | reverse complement strand
GCATCGTCATGAGTGAGCGCCTCTTCATCAGCAGCGCGCAAAAGGAGCTCGCCGAAGAGCGACGGGCGATCGGCGACTTCGTGCGCGGCGATGCGCTGCTGCGGCGGTTCTTCGACGTGTTCCTGTTTGAAGACCTGCCGGCGTCGGATCGGCGGAGCGATGATGTCTATCTCGATGAGGTCGGGCGCTGCGCCCTCTATGTCGGTCTGTTCGGTCAGGCCTACGGCGAGGAAGATGCCGGCGGTTTCTCCCCCACCGAGCGCGAGTTTGACCAGGCCACGGCGTTGGGCAAAACCCGACTGATCTTCGTGAAGGGCGCCGATGACGCGGCCCGTCACCCCAACATGCGCGCGTTGATCAACAAGGCGGGCGCACAGTTGATCCGCCGCCGATTCACCGGCATCGCCGAGCTCACCGGCGCGCTCTACGCGAGTCTCGTGGAGCACCTGGAGCGCACTGGCCGCCTGCGGACCAAGCCCTTTGACGCCGCCGCGTGTCCCGACGCTACGCTGGCTGATCTATCTGACGACAAGATCAAGTGGTTTCTCGGCTTGGCCCGCCGCGAGCGGCAATATCCGCTGCGCGAAGACACGCCGGTTGCCGAGGCGCTGGCCCACTTGAACCTGCTCGATGCCGGCCAACCCAGCCACGCTGCCGTGCTGCTCTTTGCACGGCAACCGCAACGCTTCCTGATGACCTCCGAAGTCAAGTGCATGCACTTCCACGGCACGGCGGTCCGCAGACCCGCGCCTTCCTACCAGATTTACAAAGGTACCGTGTTCGAGCTCGTGGATCAGGCCGTGGACTTTGTGATGTCCAAGATCAACCGCGCCGTGGGCACGCGCGCCCTCGGCCCGCAAGCGCCGGTCGACTACGAACTGCCCCGCGAAGCCGTTGCCGAAGCCATCGTCAACGCCGTGGCTCACCGCGACTACGCGAGCAACGCCAGCGTGCAGGTGTCGCTCTTCGCCGATCGGCTTGAAGTCTGGAATCCCGGCGAATTGCCACCATCCTTGACCATCCGGCAACTGCGCGTACCCCATGCGTCCATTCCCCGCAACCCACTGATCGCCGAGCCGCTGTTTCTGGCGCGCTACGCCGAGAAAGCCGGCAGCGGCATCCTCGACATGATCGCGCGGTGCCGTGAAGCCGGCCTGCGCCCACCCCGGTTTCGCCAGGAAGGCGGCCAGTTCATCCAGACGCTCTGGCGGCCGCTGCCGAAAACCGCGAGCGTCAAGCTCCCTGCCACCGTGCAAGTCGTTCCAGGCGATAAACGTCTCAACACTATGACTGACAGAGCATTACAAGAACTAGCTGACGCGCTTGGGCTAGCGACCGCGCAAGTCACCGCGCAAGTCACCGCGCAAGTGATTAACGTGCTGGGCGCTGCCGCCGGCGAACCCAGATCGCGCGAGGCGCTTCAGGCGTCGGCAACGATAAAGCACCGGGAGCACTTCCGCAAGACGTATGTTGGGCCGTTGGTCAAGGCGGGATGGTTGGAGTACACCATTCCAGATAAACCGACCAGCCGGCTCCAGAGATACCGGCTCACGAAGAAAGGTCGTGCCTGGCTCGCCGGAAAAAAACCATGACCACGCGAGTCACCCAAGAAGTCACCGCAGAAGTTAGCGCACAAGTCACCGCACAAGTGGCGGCGGGATTCCAGCAGTACCGGAACACCGCGGCGGGCCTGGCCGTTTTGAAGGCGCAAGGGCGCACGACATGATGTGGGTTGTGGACCCGGCGCGATTCCCCTGGCATGAGGTCACGAAGGTGGCGCACTACTATCTATCGGTGGATGCGATGACCCGGCCGATGCAGGTGCGGGAAGAGGCACCACCATATAGTACGCATCGCCAATGAAGCGGAAAGCTTGATGCGTTTAAAGCAGTTGAAAGTAACCAACTTCCGATGCTTCGAGAACGAAACCGTAGTCGATCTTGACAATCTCACTGTATTTATCGGCAAGAACGACTCGGGGAAATCTTCGCTTTTTGACGCCACGGACATTTTTATCAACGAGAGCAGACTTCCGGAATCGGACGACTGCTGCATCCATACGAAAAGCACTACGGTGCGTATCGCGTGCGTATTCGACTCCCTCCCGAAAGAGTTGGTAATAGATGAACAGCATCCAACCGATCTCGTCAGTGAATACTTATTGAACTCAAATGGCGACTTGGAAATCGCCAAGGAGTACGAGTGCTCCGGTAAGAGTAAGCTAGTGGGAGTCTTCGCGCGAGCAAATCATCCCACTGCCAGCAACTGCAATGACCTGCTCACGCTCACTAACACAAAACTCAAACAGCGGGCGAGTGAACTCAGGGTTGATGTTTCTGGTGTGAACCAGACCATCAATACCGAGCTCCGCCGCGCAATATGGGCTCGTGTCGGAGACGTCCAGTGTCAAGAAACGGATGTCGAACTGAAATCGGAAGCAGCTGGCAAGATTTGGGAGCAGCTCAAGAAATACTTGCCTGTTTTTGCGTTGTTCAAGTCGGACCGTCCGAGCACGGATCAAGATGCGGAAGCCCAAGACCCGATGAAAGCTGCAATCAAGGAGGCAGTCAAAGCCCTGGAAGGTCCCCTGAACGCCATTACAGAGCAGGTTGCAAAGGAGGTTCAGGAGATTGCCAACCGCACGGTAGAGAAAATCCGCGAGATGAATCCGGAGTTAGCCAGCCAACTTACACCTCGTATTTCTAGTAAGAAGATGGATAGTATGTTTTCTGTAAGTCTCACTGGCGATGAGGATATTCCCATCAACAAACGAGGTAGCGGCACGCGGCGGCTGATCCTGATGAATTTCTTCAGAGCCAGAGCTGAGAAGGAAGCTGAGAGCAAGAATGCCGGAGTCATTTATGCAATCGAGGAGCCGGAAACTAGCCAGCATCCGAACAACCAGAAGATGCTCGTCGACGCTTTTGAGGACTTGGCAAGCCAACCCGGCTGCCAGGTGTTTTTGACAACCCACACCCCGATGCTGGCTCGCCGTTTCACACGAACGGTTCTTCGTCACGTTACACGGCAAGACGGACAGCCTGTCATCCGTGACGGACGTGCTGATCAGACCCTCTCGGACATCAGAACCTCGCTAGGTGTCTTACCGGATCACCACATCAAAGTATTCTTCGGAGTCGAGGGTAGAAATGACATAAAATTCCTTACGGTCATCTCCAAGATTCTCCGCGACGCAGGCGAAGATGTGCCGGACCTCGGTAAGGCAGGAGATGATGACCACCTAGTATTTGTCCCACTAGGCGGAAGCAATTTGGATTTGTGGGTATCGCGGCTCGATG
>JACPXA010000131.1 GCA_016196785.1 Elusimicrobiota bacterium | reverse complement strand
GGTAAAGCCCAGCGTTTTTCGCGCCGAGGAGTAGAGGCCCACAATGTGGGCCCCCAATGTTTTTTGCTTGTCAGGAAATACCTCAGGAGAGGCTACGGGTTTAGCGGACGTCAATCTCAATGACGAAGCGAAGCTCCGATTTTTCTGAAGGTCGAAGGTGTATTCAACGTCTGCCAACATGCCCGGTTTAATTCTAAAGGGTTTGAACGTTACGTTTTCTTCGTTCAGATAGATCACAGAGCCGGTACCCACAACAACTGGAACGGTAGAGCCATCCCGTTGTTTGATTTCCAGTGCCATCGCTCCACCATCTGCCCCAGAAGTAGAGACGATCTCGCCTTCCGCTTTCGCTATTACTGGCGGGCTGGGCTGAGGCGTTTGATCGGCAGGAGGGATCAACCCCAAGCTCCTTTGCAGAGGACTTCCATCAGGAAATGAAGCTGTGGTGGCCACGTGCAAATCCCTCAAGGAGGCTATTCGCTCAGGAATGGCCGGGTGACTGGCGAACCAGCTTGCCCATTGGCGCCCTCCCAGCGCTTGCAGCTTGCCCATTACGCCAATCATGGCGGATGTGCCATCGTATCCCAGGGCGTCCAAATACGTTTTTGCTTGCCGGTCAGCCTCTAACTCCTGTTTCTGGCTGAACTGCCCCATCACGAACCCCTGCGTAAGATCATGGGCTATCACGGTGCCGTCTCTTACGTGGTGGCCCTTTGTAATGACGCGGAATATTCCTGTCACCAAAAGCCCGGCAGCTTGGACCATTCCAATATGCCCTAAGTCACCATGCGCCAGTTCATGCGCCAACGCTCCGAGGAGTTCTTCGTCAGAAAAGCTGCTTATGAAGTTGGGGTCAACATAGACAGTGTTTCCGTCGGTACACATCCCGCACTGGTTAGGAGCTACAACGAGCTGGATCGCAAACCAGCGTGACGGGGCAGCCCGACTGAGTTCGGCCATTAACCTTGTGACACGGCTGTATGGGTCGTTGCTCTGTATGGTTTGTGGAGTGTGAAGGGCAACTGGACGCGGCTGAAATCCGAGCTGGCTTCCATAGAGGAACTCGTTGCGAGTATACATGGTGCAGCCAGCGAGAGGGGAAACCATGACGAGAATTGCTAACGCAAGCCCCGGAATGAAACTCCGACTGCGTCCTGGTTTCAATACCAATTCTTGGTTCCCTTCCTGCCCGTTATCGGATTCGCGTTGCCCTTGGTGCTCCAGTTGTTGAGCTTGGAACCATCCGGTGTCGTGCGATAGTGGCCTTGGCGGTATGTCCCGCTTCGTGTAACGGCAGGCCGAACAGATGTTATGCCAGAGCCGGAAGATCGGCGGCGGGCCTCAGCCGGAGAAGCGCCCAACAGCGCTAACAGGGTCAACAGACAGACACACACGACGATCCTTTTCATTAGTTCCTCCATTGTCGCAATTGCTCAAATTCTAAATTGCTACTCATGGGACTTTTGCGCATGGAAGCCGATCTGCCGTCGGGGCGGCTCAGGATGTTCCATGAGCCTACGGATCGCATCGAAGACCGCCTTGAACTGAACGTCGTACTTCCTCTCCAACTCATCCAGCCGTCGGGCAAGGTCTCTGTGGCTGGCCAGCATCTCCCGCAGCTTCACGAAGGCCCGCATGATGGCGATGTTAACCATTACCGCCCGTTTGCTGCGGAGCACGCTGGAAAGCATGGCGATCCCTTCCTGGGTGAAAACGTAGGGGAGGTACCCTCCCAGGTGCTTCCTGGAAGGTATCACATTTTGTGATACCAGGGCCTCCACCTCGTCCTCCCCCAGTTGGAACATGAAATCTTCAGGGAACCGGGCTTGGTTCCTTTTGACCTGCTGTCTAAGGGCGATGGGTTTTACGCCGTATAGTTCTGCCAGGTCGCTGTCCAGCATCACCTTATGGCCACGGAATAGGAGGATTTGTTTCTCGACCCTCTCAATGGGAACGATATGGCTCATTTTACTTTCCGAGGCTGTTTCAACAACTTCTTGATCTGATACTCCTGAATCTGGCCGGGTTTCATGTGCCGGTTGAGCCAGCGGTTTACGGTCTGAAAGGTAACGCCGAGCTTTTTGGCAAGCTGAGGCTGGCTGAGTTTATTTTCCAGCCGGTAGACGTTTAGTCGGTCAATCAGGTCTTCAGGCATGATGGACCCATACTATAACGATCTATAACGACAGTCAAGTAAATCATCATAGGATACCTTTTGCAATGAGCGCCGCCTTGCACGCTTTGAGTTGGTCCCTGGGATTCGGGCTGTTCATCAAGGCATAGACTGCCAGAGGATTCTTGGCCAGCTTCGCCAGCCGCCCGTCATGTTCCTGGCAGGAGCGGTAAGTAAGCTCGTAGCAGCAGCGGCAAGCGAAATAGACGGCTCCAGGCGGGAGGTAGAGCTTCATGACCCTGCGGTGGCAGGACACGCCGTTTTTGACCGCAGGACAAATGAACCAGTACTGGAAGCCCCCAAACCGGCAGGGTACGGTGGCCAGCTCGATGAAGTAATTGAGATCCCGCTTTTCCTCGGTGCCCGGGCGGGTCTGCGTGTAGAAAACGGTCAGGCGGGGCGAAGGGTTTTGCGTGAAGCTGTACCCGATGCTGGAGGTAACCTCGCCAACCCCGTTCTTCCACTGAATGCCGCCGGAGGCGAAGCTGACTATCGGTTTAAAAGCACCCCAGTCTCGGAAACAGCTTGTACTCAAAGAAAGGCAGTCCTCTACGGCTGTCTTCCTACTCGTCCCCCACCGACTCCCAAAATGTTCGACCGCCCGTCATTTGTCCTAAATCTCCTGGGTTATGTCAGTCCATCCGGCTGTTCTCAAACACAGAGCGACTTCTAAACTCCATACGGACTTTTTACGAAACGAACCCATTTCAGTTTTCCTCCAGCACGATAGGAACGGGAAGGGTCTCCCCTTTTCGCCTTCTCTGGAGCCGTTCGAGCTGGTTGATCGCCTTGTAGAGTTGCCGATCCAGGGACGCCTCGTAGCGGATGATCTTGTCCAGTTCGTGGCCGGAGGCTGGCAGAGAAGCCAGGAGGGCCGCCTGCTCCAATTCCAGAGCTACCTTCACATCAAGCTCTTTGATCTCGGCTTTCGCCCTGCATACCCCCTCCTCATTGACCTGGAGAAATTCTTGGCGGATTTGCGCCTCAGCCAATCCTTGTTTGAGTAGCCAATCACGAATCTCCACGGCGGTGGACTCTTGCCCCTCCATGTTGCATCGGCGCTCCGCCACGGCGTTGTAGTTCTCTTCCCACTCATTCGCTCCCTCATCCGACAAAATGTCAGCACCTCCTTTAATGTTAGAATCCCGGGATAAGTGGACTCACAGGGGGAAGCTTTGAGACTTAGGCCAAAATCGAAACCTCCAATTGCGGGAATTACTCGTACCACGTGCCTCCTTCTTGTCTTTGGGCTTTCCGGCTGCGCGGGTCTCTCTCAGCAGCTACGCGCTACTACGAGCGGTATAAAGATAGAGTATCAAGTGCCGAGGGAAACGCTTCCGGTCCCCAAGTCTGCCGTCCGAGTAGTGGTCAAGGATGAACGCCTTGATCGGGAGTTTCTGGGTCCTGGCGTGAGAACAACGTTCGGGGCGCGGCTTTTGGGCGTTTTCGCTTTCGGGTTGATCTCTTTCGCTGTGCCTGGAGAGCCGACCTTTCAGGAGACGGATTTGGTCGGCATATTTCAGAAGGCGTTCGAGGAGAGATTCAGAGCCAACGGCGTTCCAGTTGCCAGCGGCTCGACAGGTGAAAATTTCTACCAACAGCATGCTGTTGTTGAAGGTGGCGGATCTTCAGACCCAGTTACGCTCGAAGTACTCGTTCGGCATCTTATGTTAGACTTCAATTTCGGTAAGTGGATTGGTGAAGCAGGGTATGTCTTGAGGATGAAGAAGGGCCAAGAACTGCTCTGCGAGGATTCGATCAGCGAACGCGTGACCAGGATGAACGTCTGGGGTTTTGGTTCCGGAGAGCGGGTAATATCCGAGGCGTTCGCCAAAGCCGTCAACCGCGCGAACCTCAGCGCGTGCCTTTCAAGGCTTGAGGAGTAACCGGGAAGCGTACCCCTACCGAGGCACCATTTCCGCTAGCCGAAGGGCTTCCTCCCTCCGGCACCAAGTTCGAAAATCGTCCAGGAAGGCACGCTGTTTCGCCGCAGCATTTCTCCTCAGAATTCTTTCAGGAAGCCTCTAATTCAAACAAATCGGACACATTATTGGACATCAAAATAGTCTATTTTTTCACTACTCATTCTGTTATAATATATTGAGGTGGACAATTATGAGGACATTTGAGAGGACGCATCCATGGATAAGATTCTCCGTGGATCTTCGGAAGGCACCGGAGAAGCTTTGGATCATGTTGGGCGAGTGCCAGTCGAAGTGTGAGCATATTGCCGGGGTTCCGTTGAGACCTGACACCGCCAAACAACTGCATCAGCTTTATCTCGCCAAGGGCATCTTGGCCACGACGGCGATTGAGGGAAACACGCTCTCTGAACAGGAAGTACTGCAGCATCTGGAAGGAAAGCTCCGGTTGCCTCCTTCGAGGGAGTACCTCGTTCAAGAGATAGACAACATTGTTGCCGCCTGCAACTGGATTACATCGAGGATCCAAAAGGGAGAATCTTTAGGTTTGGACGTTGGAACGATCAAGGAATTCGATCGGCTCGTCCTGAACAAGCTGAACCTCCCCGAGGACGTGGCCCCGGGTGAGATAAGAACACACCCCGTTGTCGTCGCCCGTTACCGTGGAGCCCCAGCGGAAGACTGCGAGCATCTCCTGGGAAGACTCTGCGATTGGCTCAATAGCGAGTCGTTTATGGCACAGCAGGGGATGGAGATTGTATACGCTATTCTTAAAGCCATGATCGCCCATCTCTACTTGGCGTGGATCCATCCCTTTGGGGATGGAAACGGCCGCACGGCCCGGCTTATGGAGTTTCAATTACTCATCGGCTCCGGAGTACCTGCTCCTGCCGCTCATTTGTTGAGCAACCATTACAACCAAACCAGAACCGAATACTATCGTCAATTAGACCGCGCAAGTCAGACGGGAGGAGAAGCCGTGCCGTTTTTGAGCTACGCTGTGCAGGGACTCCTCGACGGCCTCAAGTCGCAACTGGAGCTTATCCGTGGACAGCAGTGGGATGTTGCGTGGCGGAATTATGTGCATGAGGCGTTTGGGGATAAGAAGGCCGCCTGTGATATTCGCAGGCGGCATCTGGCGTTGGAGTTATCGAAGCAATCCGATCCTGTGCCGATGGATAAATTGCCGGCGATAAGTCCGCGTTTGGCTACAGCCTATGCTCAGAAGACCCGGAAGACGCTGTCCAGAGATTTAAACGAACTTCTCAACATGGAGCTTATTGTAAAAGAGGCTGCTGGATTCCGGGCAAGGAAAGAGCTGATCTTGGCTTTCTTGCCCGTGAAAGTGGAATCTGCCAGGGGCCGAGCATAAGTTTCTGAGATCAATCGTGCTCAAATCCGAGAGCAGAGTCGAGCTCCCACACGCGATCGTCGGAGCCACCCTTATATCGCAGGCCAGTTCAGGTCGTAACTGGCGCTGCGGCCCTTTGCTGGATTTTGGAGTAGGAAGCCCTTTTCCAATAATCCCGAGATTTCGCGGAAGGCAGTCGCCCGGCTTACCTGGGTCATCGAAACGTACTTGCGAGTCGTCAGTCCTCCCTGGAACCCCCCTTTCCCTGCGTCCAAGAGCCGGTTCACCACCTTCCGCTGCCGCTCATTGATAGCCGTTTGACTGCGATACTGCCAGAATTCCGCCTTGGCCAGGACGTCCGCAATCAGTTTCTGAGCCCCTTCCACCGCGCGGGTATGACATCCCAAGTACCAGCGGAGCCATTCGGTGACATCCCCGGTTCCTTTCTGGCACGCTTCGAGGACACCGTAATAATCGTCCCGCTCTTCCATGATTTGGGAGGAGAGACTGTAATAACGGGTGGGAAGCTTTTCATCCTGCGCCAAGGCCATGTCGGTCAAAGCCCGGGCAATGCGGCCATTGCCGTCTTCAAAAGGATGAATGGTCACGAAATAAAAATGGGCCAGGCCCGAACGCAGAAGCCCGTCCTCCTGCCCCAGACGGGTCTTCCACCACGAAAGGAATCGCCGCATTTCCTCTTCAACCCGGTTACCCGGAGGGGCCTCGTAATGAACCCTTTCCCGACCTACTGCGCCTGAGACAACCTGCATAGGGTGCTTTTGCCCCCGCCACTTCCCCACTTGAATCCGCGTCAATCCAGAGTAGCCGGTTGGGAAAAGCGCCGCCTGCCAGCGCTTGAGCCGCATCGCCGTAAGAGGCTTATCGTAGTTCTGAGTTGCCTCGAGTAGAACTTCCACTAAGCCATCCACGGAACGATTTGAAGGCGGCAGACCAGCGGTTGGCAGCCCCAAATGTCTCGCCACAGAGGATCTCACCGATTCCCGGTTCAAGCGCTCCCCTTCGATGGCGGATGTTTTGACGGCTTCCTCGGTGAGGATGTCCGCGCGGGCCTCCCGGCTGAGCTTAAAACCTAGACGCGCCACTTTGGCCAGAAGCTTTCCCTGAGCCAGACGCGCCTTGCTGATCAATGGGAGCAAGGATTCGCTCTTCCAGCTTAAGCGAGGCCAGCTTCCGTGTTGCCAGAGGTATTTCACGGC
>JACPXA010000118.1 GCA_016196785.1 Elusimicrobiota bacterium | reverse complement strand
TCTGACCAAGCGACCAACAACAGCGCCACAGGGAACCAGTAGACCAGCGCCAGATATTTCGTGCACAATGCCCAACCGCTACACAGCGCTGAAAGGCACAGCCAGCGGCGGTGGTTTGCCGGTTCCTCAGAGCGTATGGCATTGATGAAGGCATACAACGCAAGCAGCGTAAAAAACCCCCAACTGAGCTCTACCCCGGTCAGCCATGACTCCCACGCAATTGTGGGGGTCGCATAAAAGAGGAGGCCAGCGAGCAGTCCAATTCGACGATCATAGTAACGTAACGCAAATCCCAGCAAGACGAACAGGATCCCCACGCCGAAGCTATAATGGAGCAGTGTCGCGGTGGTCTCACCACTCAGGATCAGCGAGAGTCCATATAACATTTCGGTTAAGAATGGGAATCCTGTATAGAGATTGGTTGGGGTGGGGACGATCCCCCCGGCAATGGCATACAGGCGCGGGATCGCCAGGTGATAGACCAGGGTATCATAAAAGATCGGTGGCGACAGTGCTCCAAGGAAATTCAAAGACAGTAAGCTGACGAGCCCCACGGTCATCACCGTGTCCATCCACCCCCATCGCTGATTGACTCGGTTCGGACCCATAGAGGGAGGACCCCTCATTGAGCGAATACTGAACAATCCAATCGCGGAAAAGAGCACCAGGAGCCCAATCATCGAATACGCGTTCCACCAATGGATGAGCCCCAACAGAAATATGCAATAGGCGCATGTCCCCAGCCCGACCCCCATGGAAAAGACGATCCGCTCGCACCTACCGCTGAAAGGAACCTTGGTCCAATGTAAGATGGTGTTTCCAAAGAGGGTACAGGCCATCAAAATCCACCCATTCCATAACAGCGGGATACTGAACTGGGAAACCCATCGGGTAACGGAAAACCCATTGAAGGTGTCCAGGACGCTGAACAGCGCTCCCACAGGGACTGAACCAGCAGACGCCAAATAGTAATAGCCAAGGATAGAAAGACTCCACGCCAGCAACAGCCAAAAACCCCAGAGAGGAAGACACCGTTCAAGCACCTGTTCCTTTTTGATCAGCATCCAACGAGGATTGTTCCTTCGGGCACCGGAGGAGTGTTTCATATCCGTTCATTCTATCCCCTTCTGCTCTAAAGTCAACCGCTGTAGGGAAAATGAGCCAATTTTTCTACGTGAATTTTGCTATAATCTGCAGTTGAATGTGGATTGTAAACAACGTGCGGTGCGATACGGTTGGAGATGGTCTGGGCTGGCGATCGTGGGGGCGACGATGGTGTGTGGCGTTCTTCACGCCGATGATCCCCCGAGTGCGGCGCCGACAACTGGGGTGACAGTTTCGACAGGACCCCGCGTGACTGCTCCAGCCCTTATCGTTGAGACCTCAAGTGCGGCGCCGACGGTCTCCACCGCTACGGTACCGTCCCCACCCTCCACGATCCCAGCGACCATTGTTGAGGTGCTCATCCAGGGAAATAAGAACGTGCGGAAGCGGGTCATCGAGGCAGAGATTAAGCTCCGGAAAGGGGATCGGTATGATGAGGCCATGCTCCAACAAAAGGTGCAGGCACTTTATCGGCTGGGATCCTTCGAAGACGTCACGGTTGATGTGACCGACCTTCCCGCGGACGGGCCCGGAGGGCTAGCGGGCGTGGGTGGGGGGCTAAAGGGAAAGAGGGTGACGTTCCGGGTCGTCGAGAAACCCATCATCAAACGGATTGACTTCAAAGGGATCCGGCAATTCTCGCGTTCGAAGCTAAAGGACGAGATCAGCCTGAAAGAACAAGAACCGTTTGATAAGTTCAAGCTCCAGGCAGATATCCAAAAGGTGGTCTCGCTCTACAAAGAGAAAGGGTTTGCCGCGGTGGTGGTTGAGCACTACACCACATTGGACGAGAAGTCCAACCAGTTGACGCTGACGTTCTTTGTCACGGAGGGGTCACGTGTGGTGATCCGAGAGATTCAGTTTCCCGGAGCCACGGTTCTCTCCAAACGGCGATTGCTGAAGCTGATGAAAAGCCGTCCCAAGAAGGTCTTTAAAGACGATATTCTAGTAAAGGATCTTCAGGAGTTGACCCGCTGGTACCAGAACCACGGCTACCAAAACGTGAAAGTGAAAGAGCCCCAACAGGTGTTCAACGAGGACCGAACCCGCCTGGACCTCACCATCGCCATTGAGGAGGGGCCTCAGTTTAGCTTCGGCGCCGTAACCTTCCACGGCCACACGATTTTTGCCACTCAGGACCTCATCAAGACGCTTCAATTCGAGGAGGGCGATATCTTCAACAAGGAGCGCCTCGACGCCACCCTAGCGAAACTCCAAGAGATGTATGGGGAGAAGGGGTACCTTCGAGTTCAGGTCAAACCGGAGTTTAAGCAGGACCTTGCGGAAGGTGCGGTGGACGTTGACTTCCAGATTGATGAAGGAAACGTCGTGTTCGTGGACCGGATCTTCGTGGATGGAAACACCCACACAAAAACCTATGTCCTCCGGCGTGAGATCCTGCTGAAGGAAGGGCAGGTGTTCAATTGGAGCTCGGCGCGCCGAAGCGTGGAAAAACTCTACAACTTGGGGTTCCTGGACAACGTGGATGTGGATATCCAGCAGCCGTCTGGCCCCCAGCGAGCCGATGTGGTCTTTACGGTCACTGAAGGCAAACCCGGCATCCTCTCCGCCGGCGCCGGGTTCTCCTCCGTGGACGGCCTCTTAGGCACCCTCCAAGTTCAGCATATCAACCTCTTCGGACGGGCCCAGCGCTTAAATCTCCTCTGGGAGTTCGGGGCTCGACGCCAGAACTACGAGATCGGTTGGACCGAGCCCTGGTTCCTGGGCAAACCCATGAGCTTTGGGTTGGATTTGAGAAACCTTGTGCGCCTGCGACAATTCCGTGATGAACGGAGTGCCTTTAAAGAGCGGCGACAAGGGGGCGCGGTCCGGTTGGGCCCCCGCTTGTCTGAAACCCTCAGTCTGGCTTTTACCTACTCCTACGATCGAGTCCGTCTCTTTGATATTAACTCGAGGCTTCGACAGGAAATCATCAATCTTCAACCAGCTCAGAAAGAGGTTTCCAACATCTCCAGCCTCACCTCCCAGGTCATCCATGACACCCGGGATAACATCTTCGACGCGAATCGTGGTCATCGCTACACCAGCTCGATGCAGGTCGCAGGCGGCCCCTTGGGTGGAAATGTCTCGTTCTATGCCCCGACAGTCACCGGGTCGTGGTTCCTGCCGACGTTCTGGAAGTTTGTCTTCTCCCTGAATGCACGCGCTGGGTTCATCCGTGAATATGGGTCCTCGCGACAGGTCCCCGTGACCGAGCGGTTCATCATGGGAGGCCCTGACACCGTACGGGGGTATAACCTCGGGGAAGTCGGCAAAAAGCAAGGCGGGACCATCATGGCGTTAGGAAACGCCGAGTACAAGTTCCCCATCGCCCCGGATGTGGGGGGACGGACTCTTCTGCAAGGTGCCTTCTTCTTAGATATCGGCGGGGCATGGGAGGAGTTCGGCGAGGTCCGATATAAGATCGGACGGGGGGATTTCAATCTCAAGACTGCCATCGGGTTTGGGATTCGGTTTAAGACACCGGTGTTCCCGCTTCGACTCGATTGGGGGTATGGCTTGAATCACAAGCCCGGGGAAGAGCTTAGTCAGATCCACTTCACCGTCGGGAATTTGTTTTAACCGATGGCATCCCGAGGAGGCCACCCTTTAAAGCCTCAAGGAAAGGCCGACGTGGGGATCTGCTGCCCCTTAAGCACCCGTAGATGGTCACGTCGGCCTCCCCTGAACAACGCGAAGGGAGGCCTCCTCACCATGACACCATTGATCGCCTTACTGGTTCTGGGACAGCCACTCGGAGCGGCGGAGCTCACCGTGGGCGAACCCCAGCGGCCGGTAACGGAAAAGGTCGCGTTTGTTGACATGGAAAGGATCTTCGAGGAATTCCCTGGCACGAAACAGGCTCAAGCGGAGCTGAACGCACTCGTGTTCGATAAGCGTCAAAAACTGAAGATCAAGGCCCAAGAGATCGCCATGCTGAAGCTCGACATCGCATCAACCACGCCGCGCTCGGAGGTGGTGAGTCCTTCATCAGGTACCACCACCGTCCTGACCTCCACTGCGAGTCGCACCTCCTCCCCGCCGGCAAGCTCGACAGGCACCGTGACCTCGACAGGCACCACTCCCTCCGGAGGATCTCTCCCGAGCAGCGCGTTTTCAGCGGTTGCGCCGTGGCTTCAACCAAGCACAAGCACGGCTCCCGGAGCGCTCACCATCTCCAGCGCCCCACCCACCTCCAGCACCACCACTGTGCCCGGCAGCGTGTCTCCCAGCACAGGGATCGTCAGGCAAACGCCGATGAGGAAACAGGACGAGCTCGCCGCTAAGCGGCAGGAATTGGCAAAACTGGAAACCGCGTTTCAGGATCTGAGGCGGCAAATCGAACAGGAGATCCACCGCATGGAGGAAGAGAAAAGTCTAGCGGTCATGGCTCGGATCTACCGCGCCTTGGAGGAAGTGGCCAACGAAGAGTCGGTTACGCTCATCGTGGATCGGCAACATGTGCTCTACAGCAAATCCGCGCTCGACCTGACCGAGGCCGTCAAACAACGACTGCGGGGGAAGTGATGAGTTCGAAAACGATCGGGATATTCGAATGCGTCTAACCGTCTCCCAAATCGCCAAATTGGTAGGAGGCACTGTTGAGGGGGATGGCTCCCGCCTCATCGAAGGCGCGGCGGGGCTGGAGGAAGCGACCGAGCGGGACATCTCCTTCCTTGGCAACCCCAAGTATGCGAAGGCACTGAAGGCGACCCGCGCGGGCGCGGTATTACTACAGGATCACCTCCAGGTGAACAATCGGCCTGTGATCCGGGTCGCGCATCCCCAGTGGGCCTTTGGGCAAGTGCTGAATCTTTTAGCCAAAGAGCGCGAGCGGCATCCCGAAGGGATCCATCCCTCCGCGGTCATTGACCCGAGGGCGAAACTGGAGCCAGGCGTGGCGGTGGGAGCGTGGAGTGTCATTGAGGCTGGAGCCGAAATTGGCGCGCGGACGGTGGTGTACCCCCAATGCTACATTGGACGCACTGTGCGGATCGGATGCGATTGCGTCCTCTACCCTCAGGTGGTGATTCGGGAGGAGGTCACCGTTGGGCATCGGGTGATCATCCATTCAGGTACGGTCATTGGGGCGGACGGGTTCGGCTTCGCAGAACGTGAGGGACGGCATGAGAAGATCCCTCAATTAGGGACCGTTCTCATCGGGGACGATGTCGAACTGGGAGCCAACGTGACCGTGGACCGCGCGACGACTGGAAGCACCGTTATCGGGGCGGGAACGAAGGTTGACAACCTCGTTCAGATTGCCCACAATGTACAGATTGGGGAACATTGCATCATCGTCGCCCAGGTCGGGGTCTCCGGCTCCACCCGTCTCGGCCACCATGTAACGCTGGCCGGCCAGGCGGGATTGACGGGGCATCTGCGAATCGGAGATCGCGTGATTGTCGCGGCGCAGTCCGGGGTGATGGACGATCTGCCCGATGGGGCGGTGGTATTTGGAAGCCCGGCGCGTCCCCACCAGGAGGCCATGAAGATCCAAGCGCTCCTTGGCAAACTCCCGGAATTGTACCAATCATGGAAACGTTTTATGAAGGGGAACGCTGATGACTGACCTGCAACGAACGATTGCCCGAGAAGTCTCCTTTGAGGGGGTGGGACTCCACACCGGGAATTTCTGTCGAGTGACGTTTACGCCGGCCCCGCCCCACAGTGGAATCCGTTTCGTGCGGAGCGACCTGCCTGGCCTCCCGTCCGTGCCAGCCACCTGGCCGCACGTCCTGGACGTGATTCGGGGAACGACTTTAGGTAACTCGGCGATGCGGATCCATACCGTGGAGCATCTGCTGTCTGCGCTGTATGGTCTTGAGATTGACAATCTGACCATTACGGTCAACGCCAATGAGCCACCGGTAGCCGATGGGTCCAGCGCCCCGTTCTGCGAACTCCTGTGGAACGTCGGGATTATGGAGCAGGAGGTCCCAAGGAGGATGTTCATCCCCCAGGTACCCATCGTGTACCAATCAGGGGAGACGCGCATCAGCATTGACCCCGCGGATGACCTGCAGGTCACCTGCCAGATCATCTATGACCATCCACTCCTCAAGCAACAGGAGCTGAACCTCCGATTGACCCCGGAGTCTTTCCTGGCGGAAATCGCCAGAAGCCGGACCTTTTGTTTTGACTATGAGGTCGAAGCGCTGAAGAAACAGGGGTTGGTCAAAGGGGGCTCGCTCGAGAACGCTGTGGTCATCGGGATGGACCGGATCCACAACCAGGAAAAAGCCCTCCGGTTCCCTAATGAGTTCGTGAGGCACAAACTGTTGGATTTCTTGGGAGATCTTTCCCTCATCGGATGCCGAGTGCTGGGACACCTCACCGCCATCCGATGCGGGCATGGACACAACATTCAGTTTGTTCACCGACTGGCTGAAGCGATGGCCGCACCCTCCCCGCTCGCCTCTGCCAGCGAGGCTAGGGCTCCTAGATGATCAATTTGGACATCGTCGCAATTCAGCGGGCCATCCCTCATCGGTATCCGTTTCTGATGGTGGATCGGGTCATCATACAAGATCTCGAAAAGTCAGCGGTCGGCTACAAGGCGGTGTCCGGGAACGAGCCCTTCTTCCAAGGCCATTTCCCAGGGCAACCCATCATGCCGGGGGTCCTGATCGTGGAAGCCATGGCGCAAACGGCCTGCGTGATGTTCCTGGGGCAGCCAGAGCACCAAGGGAAGCTGGCCTACTTTATGGGGATAGACAGCGTCAAGTTTCGCAAGCCGGTCGTTCCTGGCGATCACTTAGAACTGCGGATTGAGGTCCTCCGGAGCGGCGGCCGAGCGGGGAAGGTACGGGGGGAAGCTCTGGTGGACAATCAGCGGGTTGCGGAAGCAGAGTTTACGTTTGCCTTGGTGGCTCGAGGAGCTGCCCCATGAGTGTCACGACGTCCCTGCCCATTCACCCTACGGCTATCGTTCACCCCACAGCTCAGGTGGGGGAAGATGTGGAGATCGGACCGTACGCAGTCATTGGGGATGCGACGGTTCTAGGCCGAGGGGTCCGAGTAGGACCTCATGCAGTCATTGAGTTTGCTGACATCGGCGAGGGATGTCAGATCCATCCACATGCGTTTGTTGGCACCGCGCCACAAGATCTGAAGTACCGTGGGGAACCGACTCGTCTGATCCTTGGCCCAGGC
Source organism: Elusimicrobiota bacterium (assembly GCA_016196785.1). Taxonomy (GTDB): domain Bacteria; phylum Elusimicrobiota; class Elusimicrobia; order 2-01-FULL-59-12; family JACPXA01; genus JACPXA01. The sequence continues at coordinate 14,122 of JACPXA010000118.1, read as the reverse complement.
ACGATCGTCCGCGAATGTGCGACCTTGAACCGGGGTACGGCCGCAAGCGGAGCGACCCGGATCGGGGCCCGCTGCCTGTTGATGGCGTACGTGCATATCGCTCATGACTGCGTCCTCGGTGATGGCGTGATCATGGCCAACTACACCGCGCTGGCCGGGCATGTAACGGTAGAGGAGGAGGCGGTCCTGAGTTCACACATTGGGGTCCACCAGTTCACGCGAATCGGCCGACTGGCCATGATCGGTGCGGGGGCGATGGTCGCCAAGGATATCCCGCCTTTTACCACGGCTTGGGGGGATCGCGTCCGATTGGCCGGCCTCAACCTGGTGGGCTTGAGACGGAGGAACTTCCCCTCGAAGACTATTCAGGCCATCCGGAAGGCGTATAAGATCCTGATTACTCAGCGGCTCCCGTTGGAGGAGGCGCTGCGTCAGCTCGACCAGACAGACCACGGCCTCGCCGGGTACCCTGAGGTCCAAAGTTCGTGGATCGAATCACGTGGGTCTCCCTCGGTCAACTTGGTCGGGTCATTGACTTTTTCCACGCGGAAGGGGTCAGCCAGGCGGTCATGGCGGGACAAGTGAAACATACCCAACTGTTTCGTGGCATCCTCCCTGACGCCCGCGCCTTGAAGCTCCTCCTTCGCGTCAAGGACAAACGTGCCGACGCTCTCCTGAGCGCCGTGTCTTCGGAACTTGCCTCAGAAGGGATTGAGCTCCTTCCTTCAACGACGTACCTGGATCATCTGCTGCCAACGCCGGGGTGTCTGACGCGGCGATCGCCCTCTGCCCAAGAACGCGCGGACCTCGATTTTGGATTCCCCGTGGCGAAGGCCATCGCTGAGCTCGATATCGGGCAAACCGTAGCGGTCAAGTCCCAGGCGGTCGTGGCGGTCGAAGCGATGGAAGGGACCAATGCCTGTATTCAACGCGCTGGCCAGCTCACCGGAGGGGGGTTTGTGGTCGTCAAGGTGGCCAGACCCCGCCAAGACTTTCGTTTTGATCTTCCCGTCATTGGCCCACTGACCATCCGAACCCTGGCAGAGCAGGGGGCTCATGTCCTAGGCATCGAAGCCCACAAGACCCTGCTCTTGGAGAAGGATGACCTGTTAGCGGCGGCTCGTGCCGCCGACATCACCCTCATCGCCTTCGCTCCCACCTACTGAGCTTCGGATAAATAATGGATACGCTGGCTGAGCCGCTTTTGGAGCGAGACGAGGAGCGAGGACGCAGGCGTACTACGGAACCGCGGTACGACAAGGACGAGCGACAAAGTCGCAGCCAAAAATCGGCCAGCCCCTCCGGGGAGGCCCATCTTTGGCCGGCTGCGGCGTTGCTCCTCCTCGACGTATCCCGTTCCTTTGATACGCCTTCGTCGTCGCGCCTTGCAGCCGGCTCAAATCTGGGCCTCCAGTGTATCCATTATTTATCCGAAGCTCAGTAATCCGTCAGATGCCGGTCCGGGTCGGTGTGGTAGGGGTCGGTAAGGTTGGGCAGCACCATGCCCGAATTTTACGGAAGACCCCAGGGGTTGCGCTGGTCGGTCTGATTGACCCCGCAAGTGCGCGCGCGGAGCGGCTGGCGCGGAAGCTCCAGGTCCCTTACGGGAGGGATCCACAGGAACTGCTCGGCCGAGTGGACGCCGTGACGATCGCGGTCCCGACCCCGCACCATTTCCCTGTGGCGCGGACCTTCCTCGAACGCGGGGTGCACTGTTTGATTGAGAAACCCTTTACCCAGGAGGTGGAGGAGGCCGATCGCTTGATCGAGCTCGCCAGGCGGCAGAACCTTGTGCTGCAAGTCGGTCACGTGGAACGTTTCAACCCGGCGGTCATGGCTTGTGCCCAGTACATCCACGAACCCAAGTTCATTGAGGCGTCTCGCCTGGGTCCGTATGATCCACGGGTGAATCACGTCGGAGTCGTCCTCGATCTGATGATCCACGACCTGGACATCGTGTTGTTCCTCGTGAATTCCCGAGTCCAAGCCCTCGAGGCCTTCGGGGCGCGGATCCTCTCGGGTTATGAAGATATCGCGAAGGTCCGTCTCCGTTTCGCCAACGGGTGTGTGGCGGATTTGTCCGCCAGTCGGATCTCGCTGGAACGGTTCCGGAAGATCCGCATCTTTCAATCTGACTCGTACATCTCGCTCGACTATACGACGCCACAGGTGAAGGTCTACCGAAAGAGGAAGTCCCACATTGAAAGCTTTCGGGACATTGAACGTCTCACCCCTCGGCTCTCCCGCCAGGAACCCCTGGCCTTGGAGCTGGAGCATTTCGTGCAGTGTGTCGCGAAAGGGCAAGAGCCCTTGGTGTCTGGGGAGCACGGCCGGAACGCCCTCGATTTGGCCCGTGAAATTCTCGCGCAGATGAAGGTCCTCGCATGAGACGGAGCGTCCTGATCGTTGCCGGTGATCGGTCAGGTGACCGACACGCGGCTCGACTGGCCACCGCGCTCAAAACCCTAACGCCGGACCTCGAGGTGGCCGCGCTCGGGGGTCGCGAGCTTGAGGGGGTTGCCGACCGCTTCCTGGGATCCCTGATAGACCTTGGGGTGTTTGGATTCTGGCGGCCTCTGACTCGCTTTCCAGCGCTCGTCCAGATGATGCGCTCGGTGATTGATCCGTTTCTGCACTCCCATCGTCCCGACGTGGTGATCCCGGTAGACTATTATGGGTTTAATATCCACGTCGCTGAACATGCCCACCGGTGCGGGATTCCCGTGGTCTACTACATTAGCCCTCAGGTGTGGGCCTCCCGACCCGGTCGCATCAAACGACTCGCCCAAGTGGTGCGACGGATGTTGGTCATCTTTCCATTTGAAGAACCCTTGTATCGCCGGCACGGTGTGGAGGTCTCCTTTGTGGGCCATCCCCTGCTTGACCTCCTGCCCGAGCCACTGTCACCCCCAACCGAGAGCACCCCGCCCCTGTTAGGGTTACTCCCTGGCTCACGAACCAGTGAAATCCGGCGGCACCTGCCAGTGTTACTGAAGGCCGCCGCACAGCTCAAACGCCGCTTGGGTGACCTGACCGTCCAGGTATTCTATGAATCCTCGTATGAATGCCGGCGCCGTTTGACTGCGGCGCTCACGTGTTCCGGGACCGCAACCCTGGAAAACGCCTTGCTCGGAGTCCCCATGGTGGTGATGTATCGCCTTTCTTGGTTCAACTACCTCATCACCCGCGCGTTGATTCAGTCACCCTTTATCGCAATGCCCAACGTGCTGGCCAATCGGCCGCTGGTTCCTGAACTCATCCAGCGCCGGGCGACCGCCACCGCGCTGGCGGACACGGTGTACCCGTTGCTGACCGACCTGGGGTACCGAGAGGCGGTCCGAAAAGAGCTCTTGACGCTGCGGAAATTGCTGGGGGCTCAGGGGGCCTCCCACCGCGCCGCTCAGCAGGTCCTCGAGGTCATCGCGTGAACGCGGTGAGACGGCTGTTGCCGTATGTGCGCCCCTACCTGGCTCGGTTCCTTACCGCCCTGTGCTGCATGGCAGGGGTCTCTGCCTTGACCGCCCTGACCATGTACCTGATCAAACCAGCGTTGGATCACATCTTCATCGCGAAGAACCCCCGGGCGCTTTACGCCATCATCGGGTTAATCCCATTGCTCTTCGCCCTGAAAGGAGCCCTCCTCTATACGCAACAGTACCTCATGTCGTACATCGGCCAGCGGGTCACAATACGGCTCCGAGAGGAACTGTTTAGCCATCTCCAGTTCCTCTCCATGGATTTCTACGCCCGCCATTCCACCGGGAAAACCTTGGCGCGCTTGACCAACGACCTGGGCGCTTTGCAACAGGTGCTCATTCAAGCCCCTGCCAGCCTCATCCGGGATGGACTGACCGTCGTGGGACTGGTGATTGTCCTGTTTGTCCTGCATTGGCGGTTTGCGCTCGTTTCCATTATCGTCTTCCCGATTGCTGCCACCGTGATTGTCTACTTTGGCAGAAAACTTCGCCGGGTGAGCCGACAAGGACAGCGGCAGGTGGCGGATCTCTATGGGCTCATCCAAGAAAACCTTGAAGGGATGCCGGTGGTCAAGGCGTTCTGTCGGGAACGGGAGCAGATCCACCGCTTTGGCAAGGTCAACCAACAGGTGTTTGACCTTGCCATGCGCTTCGTCCGTGCCGATGCATTGGCCAGCCCGGTCATGGAGTTTATCGGTTCGCTGGTGATCGCCTTGATCCTCTGGTACGGCGGGGTAGATGTCATCCATGGGGTGTGGACCGCGGGGGCCTTTTTCGCCTTTCTCGGGAGCGCGCTCTCAACCTATCAACCGCTCAAACACGTGACCCAACTCAACCCGACCCTCCAACTAGGGATTGCCTCCGCCGAACGGATCTTCGAGCTCTGGGACGAGCCGGTGACGGTCATCGAACGGCCGACCGCCCGCGCCTTGCGGGGATTTCATCAGGGCATTCGGTACGAAAGGGTCACCTTTCGCTACCCTGTCAACCCTGCGCCTGTGCTCAAGGAGATTGACCTCGCGATTGACCCTGGGGAGGTGGTGGCGCTGGTTGGCCCCTCCGGCGCCGGAAAGACGACGTTGGCGCTGTTGTTGTTCCGTTTCTATGATCCCCAAGAAGGCCGTCTCTTGGTAGATGGCGAAGACATCCGCGGAGTGACGCTTGCCTCGCTCCGTCAACTGATCGGGTTGGTTCCCCAGGAAACGGTGCTCTTTAATGACACGGTGCACTACAACATCGCGTTTGGGCGGGATAACGCCAGCAACGAGGACATCATTGAAGCCGCCCGGGCAGCCAATGCCCACGAGTTCATTGAGCGCCTGCCCCAGGGGTATGCGACGGTGATTGGGGAACGCGGGGTACGGCTTTCGGGAGGGCAACGGCAACGGCTTGCCATTGCCAGGGCTGTCCTCAGGAACCCTCCCATTCTCATTCTGGACGAGGCGACGTCTTCCCTCGATACGGAATCTGAACGGCTTGTGCAGGAGGCGCTGGAACGACTCATGGAACACCGCACGGAAGAAGGTAAACATCAGGACCTCCTCCAACAAGGAGGGGTGTACCATCGGCTGCATAGCCTGCAGCTCCTCGACTGACGAAACATAGAAAATGAGCTCTATCTTCTGGTCAAGCGGGTTAGCCTTCATCGTCACCCTCCTGGGAGGGACCGTCCCATTTCTGCGTAAGGAATGGGCCCGGTCTTACTTATGGCGGTTCCTCGCGTTTGGATCCGGGGTGTTGTTAGGGGTCGCCTTCCTCCATCTCTTACCGGCAGCGTTCCGTGCTGGCTCCTACGCCGGCCTGGGTCTCTTGGTCGCGTTCTTAAGCCTGTTCGCCTTGGAGGGGGTCACGATGATCCATGCCTGCCCCGAATTCATGGAGGAGTGCCCCATCCACCTCGTGGGGTATGCCGCGCTCTCTGCGATGTCCCTCCATGGACTCCTGGATGGCTTGGCAATTGCCGTGGGATTCCGAAACACCGCTGCGCTAGGGTCCGTGATCTCGCTGGCGGTCATCTGGCATAAGTTCTCAGATGGCCTCACCCTCTCCGGGTTGCTGCTGGGTACCGACTATACCCAGCGAAAACGCCTGCTCCTCATGCAGGTGCTGGCGCTTTCCACCCCGATCGGGGCGTTGGGGAGTTATTGGCTCACGTTCAGCCTCTCCGGTGGGTTGCTTTCGCTCTTGCTCGGGTTGGTCGCTGGGATGTTCCTGTACATCGGGGCGGCTGACATCCTCCCGCGCATCCATCGAGTGCGCGACCTCGGCTGCTTGATCTTCCTCTTGACAGGGGTGGCCGTCGTCACCATCTTTCACTAGCATATGTTAAAATGAAAGGGTATGGACGTGACGGTTAATGGGGTTCCGCGGGAGGTACTGGAGGGGACTACGTTACAGCAGTTGCTCTCTGAGCTCCACATTACCCCAACGCGGGTGGCCTGCGAGGTGAACCTCAAAATCGTGAAGCGCGCTCACTACCCTGAACTCAGGCTTGCTGAGGGCGATGCCGTTGAGATCGTCCAGATGGTGGCCGGTGGATAAACCCTTAGAAATTGCAGGGAAAACCTACCGATCCCGCCTCATTGTGGGAAGCGGAAAGTACAAATCGTTTTCCCTGATGCGCGCGGCGCTCGAAGCCAGCCAAGCGGCCATGGTGACCGTCGCCATTCGCCGCATCAACATGGATCGGAGCGCGGGCGAATCCCTCTTAGACTATGTCCCTCCCGGGATGGCGGTGCTTCCAAACACCGCTGGTTGCTACAGCGCCGAGGAGGCGATCCGAACGGCGCATTTAGCCAGGGAGGCCATCGAGACGCCGCTGATTAAACTGGAGGTCATCGGCGATCCCAAGACCTTGCTGCCAGACGTTGAACAACTCCTCGTGGCGACCCGAGCGCTCGTCAAGGAAGGCTTTGTGGTGCTCCCCTACTCCAACGACGATCCCATAACCGCCAAGAAACTCCAGGAAGCAGGGGCCGCTGCCGTCATGCCGCTCGCCGCGCCGATCGGAAGCGGGCAAGGTATTTTAAACGCGTTGAACATCCGCTTCATTCAAGAGATTGCCAAGGTGCCGGTGATCGTTGATGCCGGGGTGGGCACCGCTTCCGATGCGGCCTTCGCCATGGAACTGGGGGTGGATGGGATCCTGATGAACACCGCCATTGCTGAAGCGCAAAATCCAGTGTCAATGGCTGAGGCGATGCGGCTCGCGGTCCAAGCGGGTCGGTTGGCCTTTTTGGCTGGACGAATGGCCAAAAAACAGTACGCCGCTCCTTCCAGCCCGATAGAAGGTGTGGTCCGCTGAGTTCCGGGGGAGCCGGGGGCGATGGCTCCCCCTAACAATTGCGTGCTCCCTCATCCTAGGGGTGCAGGACCTCGTAAGGGCAGTTCCCCCTTCACCAGCTCAACCTAATTCTTTCGATGGCACGACCATCGGCGCCCGCCCAGTGGGAATGGGCGAAGCGTTCGTTGCAGTGGCAGATACCGCTGACGCCCCGTACTGGAACCCTGCGGGCTTGAACCGCATCCCCCACAATCTCTTTACGATCATGCTGGAAGGGGCTCGCCAAAGTCCCATCCCAGTGGATCAAGTGATTTCGGGACAACCGCTCCAGGGCCGCAAACTGACCTACCTCGCCTTTGCCGGACGGCAGGGAGCGATCTCTTATCGTCCACTGGCCAACCAGCGGGAGCGCGTCACCCTGCTGGTCGCCAATCCGAATGCTAACTTCAAAGAGACGAATGTTCAGGTCAACGCGTTTACGGCTTCCGCAGCGTGGGAGGGCGGAGGGCAACAACCCGACCGCTCCCTCGTCGGCTTCAACCTCACCTACCTCAACGGCCACGCCAGCCTCACCCAGCTAAAAGAAGGGGAATCTCCGACCGCCATTGCTTCGATTGGCCACGGGATCGCGCTGGATCTGGGGATCTTGATGACGCTGGCTTCAGGCCTTGAGTTCGGGCTCGTGGGACAAAATATTCCGGGATACCTCTGGTGGGACGAGTTCGCCAGGGATCGTCTTCCCCCAGTGCTTAAAAGTGGCCTCGCGGTCCAATTTCCAGCTCCGGGTACGCTCACCTTTGACTATGAAAAACGGTTTTACACGGTCGGCGACAGGCAGCCTGATCTTCTCCATCTCGGAACGGAGGTGTGGCTCTGGAATGTTGTGGCGGTACGGGCGGGAATTTCCGGGGAAAACTGGAACGACTCGAACAAAGTGCGTTATACTGGTGGGATCGGCGTCAAAAGGGGGGTCTCGTCGCTGGACGTTGGGATGCGGAAGTTTCAGCTCTCTACGGGCAAGCAGGCGAACGCCGTATACGAATATGAAAGGCCATGATCTCTAACACCGTACCAAATTCCCTCGACCGATACAAGGGGAGGGCCCCGAGCGGTTTGTCCCAATCTGTGCAGTACCTCCCCGGGGTCGGACCACAACGGGCAGCGCTTCTGGAAAAACTCGGGATCCGAACGGTGGGGGACCTTCTGACGCATTACCCTCGCGATTGGGAAGACCGTAGAGAGATCACTCCCAGCGCCGCCCTTCAGGCAGGAACTCGGGTGACCATCCAAGGACAGGTCGAGATCGTGGATCTCCTCCCTGTAGGTCCTCGGCTCGGGGTGTTCAAAGCCGCACTCCGCGATGCCACGGGGGTCGTGTTCGTCTCCTGGTTTAAGCACATGACCCCCCGGTACGACGTCTTCGCCACCCTCGAGCGACAGATTCAGCCCGGGGGCATGTTGATCGCGCGAGGGGATGTCGTCTCAACCACCGCCGTGAAGGAAGTTCGCGTAGAGGAATACGATATGGCAGAGCGTAGAACTCATCCCGAAACCATGCTCGGTAAGCGAAGCCTCGGAGGGCGCGCCGAGGCCAGGAAGGCGAGCGACGGCATACTTGACGAAGGAACGGTATGCCGAGCGAGCCTGACGCCGGCGCAGGCCGCCCGCCCGAGGCTGCAGCCCGAGGAGGGTTTCGGGATGAGTTCTAGTTATCCCATCTGCCACTGGTACCGGATTGTGCCGGTCTACCCGCTCTCAGAGGGGATTGACCAGCGATGGCTCCGAGGACTCATCTTTATGGCGCTGGACCGGTGGGCCGCACAGGTACCCGAACTGCTGCCGTCCCCGCTACGCCAATCCCTGGACCTTCCAGGGATTGCTTGGACCATCCGACAGATCCATTTTCCCAATTCCTGGGAAGACAAAGAGCGAGCCCGCCGACGACTTGCCTTCGAGGAGTTCTTCCTCGTTCAGCTCCTCTTGGGACTCGTTCGCAAGAACCACCAAGCCCAGATGAAGCCTCATCGCTACTCCGTCCATCGAACCCTGTTGGGGCCCTTCAGAGAATCCTCGCTGTTCAACATCACCGCACCCTCCAGCAGCTGCTCACCGGACTCCCTGTGAACGTGGTCCTTGTGCGCAGCGCCCTGGCCCCCCACGCGCGCCGGGAGATCGCGGCAGCCATCGCCCAAGGGGAGGCGCCCCTCGTCATTGGCACCCACGCCCTTCTCGAGGGGGATATCCGCTTTCACCGATTGGGCCTGGTGGTGATTGACGAACAACACCGGTTCGGGGTCAACCAACGGTTGACGCTCGAGCGAAAGGCCCTTCGCCCCGATGTCCTGGTAATGACCGCCACGCCGATCCCTAGGACCTTGGCACTGACCGCGTACGGGGATCTCGATGTCTCCGTGTTGGATGAACAGCCTCCTGGGCGACCACCCATCCTGACTCGCCGGGTCTCGGAGGAGGAGGCGTATCGGATCGTCCGGGAAGCCGCAAGCCATGGGCGGCAAGCGTACATCGTGTACCCCCTGATCGAGGCCTCCGACCGGGTCAGCCTCCGCGCCGCCACCCAAGAAGCCGAGCGGCTCCGCCGTGAGGCGTTTCCGGACTTCCGGGTGGGACTCCTGCATGGCCGGCTCAAGGAAACGGCCAAGCAAACGCTCATGGAGGAATTTCGAGACGGTCGGCTCGATATCCTCATCGCGACGACGGTAATAGAGGTCGGGGTGGACGTCCCGCAGGCCTCAGTGATGGTGGTCCATCACGCGGACCGTTTTGGGCTTTCGACGCTCCACCAACTGCGCGGCCGGGTGGGCCGCCGGTGCGGACAAACGGCGAACCCTGAGCCCGCCTGCTGTCTGCTCATCGGCGATCCCAACACCCCGGAGGCGGAACGTCGGCTAGCCATTATGGTCGAGACGACAAATGGGTTCTTGATCAGCGAGGCAGATCTCTCACTGCGCGGCCCTGGAGAGGTCATTGGGCTCGCTCAACACGGCCTGCCTGAGCTGAAGATCGGGGATCTCATCAAAGACGTTGAGCTCATCGCGCTGGCCCGACAACAGGCCTTCGAAATGGTCGAGCAAGATCCCCACCTATCGGGCCGTGAGCTGGTCCCGCTCCGTCAGGACCTCAGGGAACGTTTTAGGGAACGCTGGCGCCTCGCCCAAGTGGGCTAAGGCCACGCCACTGCCTCTCGCGAGGAGGAAATATGAAACGCATTGCGGTGTACCCAGGGTCGTTCGATCCCGTAACCTACGGCCATGTGGACATTGTTCGCCGGGCAACGGCGCTCTTTGACCACGTGATCATCGCCGTCACCACCAATCAAGGAAAACCGAGCACCTTTCCCATTGACGAGCGCCTGACCATGCTCCGCCAGGCGCTCCGAGGCCTGCCGCGCGTCACGGTGGAGGCGTTTGAAGGGCTGCTCGTCCATTACCTCCAGGCACGGAAGGCCCGCATTGTCATCCGCGGTCTCCGCGCCATCTCCGACTTTGAGTACGAGTTCCAAATGGCGCTGATGAACCGCCACATGGCCCCCCAGGTGGAAACCGTCTTTCTCATGCCGGACGAACGGTACACCTATCTCTCCTCAAGCCTGGTGAAAGAGATCGCACGGCTAGGGGGGGTGGTCGCGGCCTTCGTACCCCGTTCTGTCAGTCCCTATTTAACCCGCTTAAAAAATCCTTGACAGTGTAGGGAAACCCTGATACTAAGGGGGTGAGGAATGGGTCTTGGGATATGGGAACGTTTGTGGAATCGGGCCGCTCATCGTCCAAAACGGGTCGTCTTTCCAGAAGGGACCGATGAACGGGTCCTCGAAGCCGCTGGTGCGCTGGTCCAGCGTCAGGTCGTGCATCCATGGCTGGTTGGCGCGGAACCCGCAATCCACACCCAAGCATCCCGGCTAGGGATCCGACTGACGGGTGTTCACATTGTTGATCCAACCCGCTCGGCGGACCGGGAAGCGACCAGCGACCCGCTGCTCTTTGGCTCCTGGCTGCTTAAGACTGGCCAAGTGGATGGGTTCGTGGGAGGAGCCATCCGCACCTCGGCAGACACGATCCGCACGACGCTGAAGGTGATCGGAGTTGCTCCTGGGGTATCAACGTTGTGTGGCCTCTTCATTCTGACCCCCCCGGAAACCGGCCCGCAAGCGCATCATCAAGCGCTGCTCTTGGCGGACTGCGCGGTGATCCCAGAACCCTCCTCTCGACAACTTGCCCATATCGCGGTCAATGCCGTGGAGGCTTATCGCATGTACCTGACAGGCAAGCCGCACGTCGCGTTTTTGTCGTTTTCGACCCGGGGAAGCGCCCGGCACGCCTTGGTCGAGCGAGTGAGGCAGGCAACCGCCATGGCGAAGGAGCTGCTACCCCGGGTTTCCATTGACGGGGAACTGCAAGTGGATGCGGCTATGGATCGAACGGTTGCGGCCCGGAAGGGGGCGGGCGACAGCCCGGTCGCAGGGGAGGCGAATGTCTTGATCTTTCCAACCCTCGAAGCAGGCAACATCGGCTATAAGCTCCTCCAATGGCTGGGCGGTTGGCGAGCCGTTGGCCCCCTCTTGTGGGGCTTGAACAAACCCGCCAGCGACCTCTCGCGGGGGTGCTCGAGTGAGGACATCGGGGACGCCGCCGTGCTCACCGCGATCCTCGCTCAGGAACGTGAGGGGCCTCTCTCAGGGGCCAGCCCTGAGCCCCGAGCCTGCCCTGAGCGAAGTCGAAGGGCGAAGTCGAGGGGTCGGAGGAATTAGCGATGGCCCGACGCTACACCGCCTCTCTGAAGCGGAGGTTAGGAGAGCTGCTCATCGAAGCCGGAATTCTAGAAAAGGAACAGCTCCAGCAGGCGTTGGAGATTCAGCGCCGATCTGGGGGGAAACTGGGCCGGATCTTGGTGGATCTTGGATACCTCAGTGAGGAAGGGTTGATGGCCTTCCTTGGGAAACAATTCGGGGTGGGGTATATCTCCTTGGCACAATTCGGAGAGATCCCGGAAGAGGTACTCCATATTGTCCCTGAGGGTGTGGTCCGCCGACAAACGTTGATCCCGATCGCCCGCGAAGGGAAAACCTTGACGATTGCTATGGCGGATCCCTTGAATGTGCTGGCCACCGATGACCTGAAACTATTGACGGGGTGTGACGTGGAGGTGGTGATCGCAAGCCCAACGGAGATCCGGGAGGCGATTGACAAATACTACGGTCCCAAGGAATCCATGGAAGAACTGGTAGAGGTGGTGGAACGGACCTCGGAGAACCATCCCGGCACAGCGGGAAGGACGGTGGAGGTGGGGGAGGAGACCATTGAGCTTGGCGGGGAAGGGGCAGGGTCCGGTGAAGACGCTCCCGTCGTGCGCATAGCGAACTTGCTCTTACTCAACGCGATCCAGAATAACGCCTCAGATATCCACCTCGAGCCGTTTGAGAAAGCCATCCGGATCCGCTATCGCCTGGATGGCGTTCTCCATGAACAACCGGCCCCTCCCAAGAAATTGCATAATGCCTTAGTGAGCCGGTTTAAGATCATGGCCCAGTTGGACATCGCTGAGCGACGGCTCCCCCAGGATGGCCGAATCAAGATTCGGGTGTCTCAGCGAGAGGTGGACTTTCGGGTGTCTGTGGTGCCAACCGTCTACGGGGAAAAGGTTGTGCTTCGGTTGCTCGATACCTCGGGGCTGCGCGTGGATCTGACCCAACTGGGCATGGAGCCGGAAGCGCTGGCAATCTTTCAGAAGCATATTGAGCTGCCCTTCGGGATCATCCTCGACACCGGGCCGACCGGTTCGGGTAAATCCACAACCCTCTATTCGACGCTCGCCACCCTGAATTTCCCAGACCGTAATATCATCACGATCGAGGATCCAGTGGAGTATCATCTGGAAGGGGTGACCCAGGTCCACGCCCGTCCGGATATCGGGCTGACCTTCGCCTCGGGGCTCCGGGCCTTCCTTCGACAGGACCCAGACATCATCATGGTTGGCGAGATCCGCGACACCGAAACTGCTGAAATCGCCATTAACGCTGCCCTGACCGGGCACCTCGTGTTTTCTACCCTGCATACCAACGATGCCCCGGGGGCGGTCACCCGATTGAGCAATATGGGGATCGAACCGTTTCTGACGGCCTCCACCGTGATCATGATCGTGGCACAACGCTTGGTGCGGGTCATCTGCACGCACTGCAAGGAACCCTATGAGATCCCGGCTTCTGCCTTTGCCAACATTGGGGCTATTCCTGATGGGTACCTCCAAAACGGCACGGGCGAGGGTGGAGGGCAAACGTTAACGCTGTATCGTGGGAAGCGGTGCGATCAGTGCGCCGAGACAGGCTATCGAGGCCGGCTGGGGATTTTCGAGGTCATGGCGATGAGCGACGAGCTCCGGGAGTTCGTCCTCCAGCGAGCCTCCTCACATACGATCAAACAGGCCGCCCGCCGTGCCGGGATGCTCACCCTGCGGGAGGCGGCGATCCGGAAAGTCTTGAGCGGGGTCACCACCATCGAGGAGCTGCTCCGCGTGACCGCGCCAGACGAGCCACTGTAAGCCACTGTAAGCGAAGGAGTGACCGATGCTGAACATGAACGACCTGCTGATTCTCTTGATGGAAAAGCGGGCCTCGGATCTTCACCTGACGGCCGGCGCCCCGCCCATGCTCCGCGTAGACGGGGAGTTGATGCCCACACCGTTCGAGAAGCTCAGCCCGGAGGTGTGTCAACGGCTCATCTACTCCCTGCTCACGGACAGTCAAAAAGAGCGCTTCGAGGCCAATAACGAATTGGACCTCTCCTTTGGGATCAAGGGGGTAGGGCGGGTCCGGATGAACGTCTTTCGTCAACGCGGATCCGTGGGTGCCGCCCTTCGGGCCATCCCGGCGCGGATCCTGAACTTCGATGAGCTGGGCCTGCCAACCGTGACCCATGAGGTGTTAAAGATCCCGAAAGGTCTGATCCTCGTCACGGGCCCTACGGGGGCGGGGAAGACCACCACCCTGGCCTCAATGATTGATTACCTCAATGAGCACCGCACCAGCCACGTCGTGACCGTTGAAGGCCCGATTGAGTACATCCATTTCCACAAGAAGTGCCTCGTCAACCAACGGGAGATCGGGACGGATACCCATAGCTTTCCGGTCGCTTTGAAATATGTCCTCCGCGAAGATCCCGACATCATCCTGGTCGGGGAGATGCGGGATCTTGAAACCATCGAAGCGGCGCTCATCATCGCCGAGACCGGGCACCTGGTGCTGGCGACGCTCCACACGACCGATGCGGCGCAATCCGTCAACCGCATCGTGGACGTCTTCCCACCCCATCAACAACCGCAAATCCGCGCGCAGCTCTCGTTCGTGTTACAG
>JACPXA010000117.1 GCA_016196785.1 Elusimicrobiota bacterium | reverse complement strand
TGTTGTACTGAACATCCATTCTTTCCATTGCCTCGAGCCTTCCGTTCAGATTCAGACGCGCTTGCTTTAAGAACAAATACAGCCTGATCTTATCCTTGATCGGATCATTGACATACTGGCCATAGCCGACGAGCTGCGTCCGTCCGCCGATGTTCAGGTCGAACTTGTCCGTCCTCACCACCTCATGCCCGAATCCGAAGCTATCGGGAATGACACCGATCGCCAACGACACAACGGCGAACGAGATTCGAATGCTCTTATTCATGATATTCCTCCTCCTTTGGGGATAACCCTGTCATCGCTTGGGTGTCCGTTATCCCCCCTACCTGTCTCTCGACTCGGGACAAAGAAAATAGCGTAGTGGATAATGACCCGATCATGTGTCTTCAGAGCCCCAAACATCATCGTGGGCGGCTCGATCCCAAAATCCGTCATGAACAGCGCTTTGTTCCCACGGATTTCGAGGCCATTGGGACTGGCCACGACCTCGGCGTCTAATTCAATGGTTCGTTCTTCCCCCGCAACCACCAATCGCCCTGTTGCGGTGATGCCAAACATCCCTTCCTGAGTTTCCGGATGAACCTGATAGCGCAGCAGATGAAAAGTGAGGGAAGGATACTGATCGGCGCGCAACGCCTCGTACATGTTCTTGTCCAACCGGGACTTCCCCGATTTGAGACCTTTGACCGGAATAGTCACATTGAGCGTTTGCAACCGGCCACGATGGATCGCTTCATAGAGTAGGTTGGGAGTCGGCGTGAGGGAGGGCGCAGGCTCTCCAGATGCCAAGGTCAGCGAGGCGTGCATGACGGTGGCGGTGCTGGCGTAGGGATGGAGCGTCGAGGTTCCTTCTAGCCAGAGCCTGCTTTCTGAGCGCAGAACATACGAGGGGGATGTCCCTGGGAGCCCCTGTGCTGAGGCGCTTATGGAGACGCTGCCAAGTCCCTGTGACAGCAAGAGACAGGCAGGGATCAACATCCTCCTCGCCAGCTTACCCATCCTACACGGCTTTTTTGTCATCTTCTCGAACATTTGACTGACTAGCTCTTTCTCCGAATGTCTTTCATCGGTTCACAGTGGCTGATCGCAGTGAGAAGAGCGGTTTTCTCTTCCGGTGTGAGGAGCTCGTCCGCTGCCTTAAAGAGTAGTTCCTGCTCTTGGCGGATGTGGTTCCTCAACAGCATGACCAAATAGGTTCCCGTCTCCTCTAATGGCTTCAATTGCTCTTGTCTGAGCAACTCGGGGTCTGGGTTTCCGCTCTGGAGCGTCGCCTTGAGTGCCTTGTGCTTGTTCTGGAAGTCCTGATGTTCCATGGTCAGGACATGGATCGGCCCTCCCAATTTTGGGATGTGCATCTCCAGGTAGGGAAAACAGACCTGTTCCTCAAGAACCATATGAGGCACAACGATCCGTTCTAAAAAGTCGCTCATACTGCAAAAGCTCTAGCCGCGCCAGTACCGCTCGGTGGTCGTCCTCAAAGACGTGAAACGGATTGTCAGTTCCCACCCTGCCTCCTTTGGCTGGCCAAACGCCAGAAGCCTTCGGCCAACGGTTCCCAGCCTAGCCTACCAGAGGCACATGGAAACATCAGTGACGTCGGCGACGTTCTGACCCGTATTAGTATAGCACTAGAATCGCATCATGTCGGTATCCTGTTCGATGAAATGTAGTAAAGTATATTATTAGAGCAGCTAATAATATGAAAGGCACTCGGCTCCATCTGGATCTCTTTAGGGTCTTCTACGACCTGACCCAGACTAAAAGCTTCTCCAGGGCGGCAGCTCAAAATTACCTCACCCAATCCGCCGTCAGCCAGCAGGTCAGCTTTCTGGAACGGCATCTGGGGAGAAAGCTGATCGACCGTGGAAAAGGAAGGTTTTCCTTGACGGAGACGGGGGAGGCTCTCTTGGAGGGAAGTCGTAAGATCCTCGAAGCGTACCAAGAGGTTGTGGATAGGGTCCGCCATCCGGGACAGCTTTCGGGAATGA
This sequence comes from Elusimicrobiota bacterium, assembly GCA_016196785.1. Taxonomy (GTDB): domain Bacteria; phylum Elusimicrobiota; class Elusimicrobia; order 2-01-FULL-59-12; family JACPXA01; genus JACPXA01. The sequence continues at coordinate 2,874 of JACPXA010000117.1, read as the reverse complement.
TCAGGGCCGAAACCGTTTACAGCATTGGCTTGTATCAGTTGGACATCTCTGTGAAGGCGTTCCTGCAGCGCTATCCGAAGGTGAATCTCCACTTGGAGTATAATCGTTCCGACCGGATCTATTCGGATGTCATCCATGGGACCTGTGACCTGGGGATCGTGGCTTACCCCTGGCACCATCCCCTGCTTCGAATTATCCCGTTTAAGAAGGAGAAGCTGACGGTGGTGTGCCCTCCGGAGGATGCGCTGGCCTCCAAGGGAAGAGTCAGGTTTCGTGCGCTGGACCATAAGAATTTCGTCGCCTTTGACAGAGATATCCCGACCCGGAAGGCGATTGACGACGTCCTACGCCGACACAAGGTCTTTGTGAACATCGTCCAGGAATTCGATAATATTGAGACCTTGAAACGGTCCGTGGAGGCAGGCTCTGGTATCTCCATCCTGCCGGAGAACACCGTCGCGCAGGAGGTAAAAACCAAGACGCTGGTCTGCGTGCCGATCTCCGGGGGAACCCTCTGGCGTCCTACGGGGATTATTTGCCGGAAAGACCGGAGCCTTTCACGCGCCACGAAAGCGTTTGTTGGCTGGCTCACCAAATGAATTGGAGGCGGAACGACCCCGTGCCGATGGGGCGGACATGGAACGCTGGCTTGGAGCGTGGCGTCAAAACCATCTCCAGAGCCACCACTTCTCGAAGAGGACCTTCCCCCAGTGCCAGCGGTGAGCCGGCGGCCGGATGGTGACCTGAGGGCCGGATGCGTGGTAGAAGTCGCCACTGCCGAATCCAGCCCGGCCGGACCCGGTCTCGATGATGCACCAGCCCTTGCCGTCGAAGCGCGCTTCCGGGACCTTGCCTTCTAACCGGGCCAAGATGTTCCTGGCCGCGACCTTCCGAGGTGCCCCGCCTTGGACAGCTTGACCCGACCTGAGGCCACACAGTAGAGGTCCAGGGGAAGGTTCCACCCGAAAAAAATCACTTGGCTCCGTCTATAGACGTTCGTAACCTTGGATTGGTCTGCTCCTTGACTTCCCAGACAGTCAGTATAGGAAATAGACGAGTAAACGCTAAGAAGAGCAAGGCAAATCCGGCCAGCCATCCCGCCGTGATCGACCATTCCACCCAACTCGGAACATAATGCGCAGGCCCCCAGGATAAATAAGGCCTTGCCCCGCTCGGAACGATGATGGAATATCGTTCCAACCACATGCCAACGTTGACCACGATGCAAACCCAGACCAAATTAGGAATGGTGCGAAACTTTTTGACGGCCAGGACAGGCAGAGGAATCAGAAAGCAGCAAGCAAACATCGCCCAGAAGAGCCAGGCGTACTCGCCAAAAAACTTGGCGTTGAAGACGGCCATGTGCGCCGTCTCCCGGCCATAGAACGTGGTAATAAATTCCACGAACGTGAAATAAAACCAGAAACAGCAAAGAGCCAAGAGGAACTTGCCAATTCGATTGAAATGATCATCGGTCAGGTACGCCTCAAAATGAAACAACTTGCGAATAGCCACCATCGCCAGAATCACGGTGGCGACCCCGGAGAAGATCGCGCCGACCACAAAATAGGGGCCAATCACCGCGGTATGCCAGCCGGGCTTGGTGGTGAGCCCAAAGACGAAAGAGACGTTGGTGTGGACCGAGATGACCAAGGCGAAAAGGAAGATGGACATGGCGGTCATGATTTTATGAAGCGTCTTCCACTGCGCTTCCGTGCCGGTCCAACCAAGCGAGAGACCCGCATACAGGGTCCTCCTGAAAGGGCCCGCGGTTCTGGAAAACCGGTCGCGGCAGAGGGCGATATCCGGGATCAGGGCCAGATAAAAGTAAAGACACGACGTCACCAGATACGTGGAAATGCACAACACGTCCCAGAGAATTGGGGAGGTGAAATGCGGATAGCGGATGACATTGAGCAGCCGGTCCGGCCGTCCGAGATCCACGATGACGCTCGTCGCGCCAAAAGGCAAGGAGAACACGGTGATCGCCTCGGCTGCCCGGGTGAAAGGCCTGCGCCACTCCGTTTCCGTGATGCGTAAAATCGACGAGATCAAGGTTCCCGCATGGGAGATGCCGATGAAGAAAACAAAGTTCACCAGATAAACCCCCCAGAAAATGGGCGCATTGAGGCCGGTAACCTTGAGGCCGTTTTTGATCTGCCAACCCCAGGCCAGGAGAGCCCAGAGAAAGACCCCGGCCAGCGCGGCGGCGGTGATCCAGAAATGCCTTCCCGGCGCAGTGGTGAGAGGATTCAAAACTTCGGATTCAACGTCTCGTGAACCTCGGTCCATCAGCCTTCCCTCAAATAAATCACTTTGGGCTTTGTCCCCAGTTCTTCCAGTATCCGGTAGGACCGGTGGGTGGCCGCCGCTTTGGAGACCTCACTTTTGGGATCGCTCAAGTCGCCAAAGACAATCGCCTGGGCCGGGCAGGCAGCCACGCAGGCGGGCGTGTAGTCGCCCTGTCGGACTTCCCGGCCCTCTTCCCGGGCCTTGTCTTTGGCCCTCTGGTACCGGTGATGGCAAAAGAGGCATTTCTCCACGACGCCTTTGTAGCGGACCGAGACGTCGGGATTGAAAGGCATTTCCACTTCTTGGGGCCACACGGGCTTGTCCCAATTGAAAAATTTGCAGGTGTAGGGGCAGGCGTTGACGCAGTAGCGGCAGCCGATGCAGCGCGGGTAGATCTGCGCGACGAGCCCTTCGGGGTTCTTGTACGTGGCGAAGACCGGACAGACCGGGGTGCACGGTGGTCGGTCGCAGTGTTGGCAGGGAATGGGAGCCAAGCGCTGGCGGACGTGGGGATATTCTCCTTCAGGGAACGGCAGAAGCTCCATCCATTTAATCACGCGGCCCTCTTGATGGGCTTGAGGG
>JACPXA010000116.1 GCA_016196785.1 Elusimicrobiota bacterium | reverse complement strand
GCGCTCGCTCAGGATCTGGGCGATGGCCAATCCCGACGCCCGAGGGGTGACGGTGACCACCGCGTCCTCCATGAGTTGACCCACCGTTAGGCTCTTCGGATCGCACGCGTTGACCATGTACTCAGTCCGTCTCATATGTCCCTCCTTTCGTCGCGATCCCGCCTCGCCCTGCCTCAGAACTTGTACCCGAGGCCGAAGCCCACCAGGACCGAGCGGTCATCCGCCGCTGTGACGGCCCGGAAACCGTCACTGCAGCGAGCTCAACCTGCGCCTTATTTCAACGAGCCCAGGTAGGCGACCAGCGCCTCCAGCCCCTCATCCGTTCCATTAAATGCCATCATCTTCGACTTCGGATTCACCGCTTTGGGATCTTTCAAAAATGTCTTCAGCCACTGCGCGTCCCGGTTCGCACCCACCGTGCTCAGCTCAGGGCCACGGGCGGTTGGGCCAACGGTGCCGCCTTTCCCTTTGATCGCGTGGCAGGGGATACATTTCTTGTCGGCGAAAACCTTCTCGCCCTTGGCGATCAGGTCCGCCTGCGCCCAGGCCGCGGTTGTGGCGTTGAGCAGTGCGCCAACCAGTACTAGGACAACCAAGTGTGTCATACCGTTGCTCCTCCTGCCTTTACTACATGAGCGGGTTGACGTACACTGGCACCGGTGAAATCAAGGCACCAGAAGAAGCGAGAGAAACTTTCGAACCTCCTTTTCGATCTCGTGAAGTACCTGTTGACCGTTATTGGGGTCGGGGCCATCTTGCCGGAGAGCAAGATCACGATTGGCACCTTTCTGATCGGCTTCGCCATCGCATTCATCATCCTGGTTTCTGCACTCGTGATCACACCGGAAGAAGGGGAGTAAGTCATGGAAATCATCATTCTCATGCTTGCAGGGCTTGCAATCTTTGCCGCGATTGCCGCGGTTGTCTTCAAGTACCTTGAGCGGAAAGAGAAGCAAGGGCGTTGAGCCGTTGCCGCTGCGCTGGCAAGTCGCCTTGCCGATTCACCCCTTGACACGTTGTCAGCGTTCGAAAGGGTTGAGCGCGGACTTCGTGCCTCACAGTTCATCCAACAGGTTCTGTCGCTTGAGCCTATATTCCTCCTCCGTGATGAGCCCTTGGTCGCGAAGCCGCTGGAGGGTGCGCAGTCTTTCCTCCAGAGGAGGCCGACCGCCTGGCGCCAGCGTCGCCTCGTCGGGGAGGGCAAGAAAGGGTTGGTACTCGATCACCATCTCCGAGAGCTGGGCGCGAAGTGGCTTTGTGAGATCCGGCTGGGTATTAATCGTATCCAGCCATCGCGCCGTCTGGTGCGGGCCCGGGACCAGATCGTAGAACGCATCCCCAGCGGGACGGAGCGGGTCATCCCGGATTTGTTCCTGAACGGAGGGGATCGAGACTGCATAGCGATAATTGGCCAAGACAAAATGGAACTTCCCGCCTTCCACAAAGAATCCCCCTGTTGTCATCTCCGTGACCCCAGGACCTCCGCGAAGGGTTCCCCCTTCACCCCGCTGACGGCTCAGGCAGAAGACCACCCACTCATCCGGCCTGGCGATCGAAAAGGCTTCGGCCAGATACCTGGCCAGGTATTGCGCCTCGCTTTCACTAAACGCCTCCTCAGGGTGGGCTTCTGTCGCTCCTATCGTGAGGAGCCGCTTCCGAAGTTGAACGCGGATGCCCTTGAGAATTTTCCCCCAGTCCGGTTCGCCCAACACCAGCGGATGGGTAAATCGCATGGCCGCTCCGTCGTAGCCATAGCCTTGGCCGTGCCCGTAGCGTGACTCCAGCCTCACATACCGGTCGGGACCGTCGTTGACCGATCTAATGTAACGAACCGGCCCACCGCACCCGTGGATCGCCAGCATGGTCACAAGGCCAGCGAGCCACCATGTCTTCCTGGACCTTGTCACCTGATTCACGGGCGCTGTCCCTTGAAGCCTAGGTCAGCTTGCAACGTTTCGCGCTGACCTGACAGCTGATTGCTGACGACTGATCGCTCCCTTGCCTTCCTCACCAGTTCGCCTGCAGCTCAAGCAGTGCCGAGTGACCGGATGTGCCCGCAACCCGAATGTCGGTGGTATAGGTGTACTCGGCGGCCACCCGTAGCCAGGTCTGCACAGGCGCGACCACCCCTGCGGTGTAGTCTTTTCGCGAAACGGTGTTCCTGGCCGCCTCCATGTCAATGAGAGAAAATCGCTCCAGGAACGTGATCTCCGGCCCCGTCAGATACTGCTGGGACTCGACATAGGTGGCGTGGCCGAGCACGTTCGGTCCAACCTGCGCCGGCACATTGTCGGAACTTCGGATATACCCCCCTTGGAGTTCAAAATAGCCGAACCTCACTGGGAAGATTTTGTTGGCCATGATCCCAAGCCGGTAGAAATTAAACCGCTGGCTGACCGCCGTGTCGCTAGCCACGCCAGGGACGGTTCCCTTGTAGTAGAAGGCAGTGACTCCGGACGCAATATCATCCAGGATATGCTCGTAGGCGACTTGGAAGTCTTTGTCGGCGTCGACGTCGGTTTTGCTCGCGGTGCCGCTGCCGCTCGTGTTCACCCCGTTAAGCACCTGGGCCAAGAGCCGGCCTCGCCCTTGCACATACGCGATCTCGAGTCCTTTCTGATCCTTGTTCAGCGCGAAGTTCGCGCCGCTGATCGGGCCGGATCTCGTCAGCGTGGTCGAAAGCAGCGGATTCGTGCTGATCCCGGATGGCCGGTCGAACCCGCTGAAGCCCACGCGCGTAAGAGTGTGCATCTGCCCCGTGCGGAAGGTGATGTAGCGGTCGGACTTGCCAAACACGCCCAGAAGCTGACCCACCAACTCGATGTCGCCGTTGCTTTCGATCTCGGATTCAACGAACCCGGAAAAGTTCTTTGTGAACGCGCCGGCATAGAAGAAGGTCGCATCGTTCAGGGTGAACTCGGTCCGTTCGATCCGGTCAAGCTTGTTCTCATAGCCGAATCGGGTCCGGATGCGCGCCGACAAGAAATCACCCACCTTCGTCACATCCTGATCCTTGCCGAACTCATCAGGTGTCCGGTAGCCGGCCCGGCGGAATTGCTGGCCGAATGAGTTCAGCCGAGGGATCACCGGGTAATGGCACATCGAGCAGTCGGCGTTGTACTTTCGCGCCCAGGCCGGGATCGCCTTGGACTCGCGGACCGTGGCAAGCAGCGCCCCAACCACGGCGGTCGAAACGAGTGCAATCACAAGTGCGATTTGGCTTCTTCTACTTTTCTTAGGCACCATCTCCTCCCCCTTGCGTTATCGTGAGAGGTCAGGCCCGGCTTTCCCGCCTTTTCCCTTGATCATGTGGCAGAAAGCACACCCATGCTCTCTGTTGTCGTCGCGATACGTTCCGTCCCCGCATAGCGCAAGCAACGTGCCGACCATCACCTCGCAGAGACGGGTGTCTAAGTGG
>JACPXA010000126.1 GCA_016196785.1 Elusimicrobiota bacterium | reverse complement strand
CGGCAGCCGGACAGGGAGCGCTGGGGATCGAGGTTCGCGCCGGCGACGGCGAGGCGGCACGGGTGGTCGCGATGCTGGAGGATGCGGCCACCCGCGCGGAGGTGGAGGCCGAGCGGCGGCTGCTCTCGGGCCTGGGCGGCGGCTGCAGCGCCCCCATCGGCACGCTGGCCCGCGCGGCCGGGGGGCGCATCCGGCTGGAGGCGGTCGTGGGGGATGCCCGGGGGCGCCGACTGGTGCGCGGAGAGAAGAGCGGCGCTTTGATCACAGCGCGCACCGCCCTGGAGCAAGGGCGGGAGGTTTTTGCCGTCCCCGGTCCGGTGGGGAGCCCGACCAGTCGGGGCACGCACCAGTTGCTGAAATGGGGGGCCAAGCTCGTTGAATCGGTCGAGGATATTCTCGAGGAAATCCCAGCTTTAGCCACCCTCCCGTCGCGCCCCCCGGGGTCCCCTGCTTGCCCCATGACTCTTTCTGAATCGGAAGGGAAGGTCTTCACCCAACTCTCGGGGGAGCCCCTGCCGCTCGAGGTGTTACACCAGGCGACCCATCTCAGTTGGGGAGCGCTCGCTGAGGTATTACTGGCCTTACAGATGAAAGGGGTGGCCCATGCCCTGCCTGGTCAACGCTATGTGAGGGCTTATGGATAGACTCCGACTGGATGTAAGGAATGGGGACAGACCTTTTATGGTTCGACAGGCTCACCATCCCGAGCGAAGTCGAGGGATAGAATTGAGGTCTGTCCCCGAAATAAGGAAGGGGGACAGACTTCCTATGGAATTGAAGTCTGTCCCCGGACTATGAAACGAGCCCTCGTTATCGTCGAGTCGCCGACCAAGGAACGGACCATTGCCAAGTTCTTGGGGAAAGACTACCTGCTGAAGTCCACCTATGGGCATATCCGTGACCTCCCCAAACGATCCCTCGGCGTGGATGAGGATCATCACTTCGAACCTGAGTATGTCCTGCTCCCCAAGGCAAAGAAGGTGGTTGCCGCGCTGCGAGCGGCCGTCAAAGGAAGCGATCGCGTGTATCTCGCCACCGACTTTGACCGAGAAGGAGAAGCGATCGCGTGGCATGTCGTGCAGGCGCTTAACCTTTCGGAACACCGCGTGGCGCGGATTACCTTCCACGAGATCACCCCGTCGGCCATCAAAGAAGCGGTAGCCCATCCCCGAGCGCTCGACATGCACCTCGTCCATGCGCAACAGGCGCGGCGGGTGCTCGACCGGTTGGTGGGGTATAAACTCTCCCCGCTGCTCTGGAACAAGATCAAGAAGGGCTTGTCCGCGGGTCGGGTCCAGTCGGTTGCGCTGCGGCTGATCGTTGAACGAGAGCAGGAGATTAAGGCCTTCCAACCACAAGTCTTTTGGCGGATCGAAGCGGAGCTCTCCCCGGAAGGCGCGGCCACGCCGATCCTGGCGGAACTCACCCAGTACCATGGTGAACGATTGGAGTCCACCCGGAGCTTCACGCTGTTCGCGGATGAGTACCAGGTGCGGGTGACGACCCTCGTGACCCAGGCGCAGGCCGAGGCGGTGATCGCAGAACTCAAGGGTTGCCACTACCGTGTCGCGCAGGTCCTCCCCAAAGAGACCCACCGCAGCCCGGCCCCACCCTTTGTCACCGCGAGCCTGCAGCAGGAGGCCGCACGCCGGCTGGGGTTCTCCGCGATGCGCACCATGATCATCGCCCAACAGCTCTACGAAGGGGTGGAGCTGAGGCCGGAAGGCTCGGTGGGGCTGATCACCTATATGCGCACCGACTCGGTGAACGTGGCCGCCAGCGCCCAGGCGGAGGCCAGGGCATGGATCGAGCGAACGTATGGCCGGCCCTATCTGCCATCAGCGCCACGCACCTATCGGACGAAAACGAAGGGAGCCCAAGAGGCCCACGAGGCGATTCGTCCGACCTCCGTCAGCCGGGTCCCTGAAGCACTGAAACCGCACTTGAGCGCCGAGCAAGGGAAACTCTACGAACTGATTTGGCGCCGATTTGTTGCGAGCCAGATGGCGGAGGCGGTGTATGATACCGTCAGCGTAGAGATTCATGCGGCTCCCCGGTTTCCTGCCGCTTCGCCGACTGGAGTGTTCCGGGTCTCAGGACGCACCCTGAAGTTCCCTGGGTTTTTGGCGGTGTACCGTGATGAGGGGGACCGTCAGGAACAGGACCATCTCCTGCCCGCGTTGCATCCGAACCAACCGCTTGACCTCCGGCGGTTGATCCCCGGGGAGCATATCTCCGAGCCGCCCCCCCGCTACAACGAGGCGAGCCTCATCCGCATGCTCGAACGTCATGGAATCGGCCGGCCCTCCACCTACGCCCCGATCCTTCACACAATTCTCCAGCGGGGCTATATCCGCCAAGAGGAACGGAAACTCTTCCCGACCGAGCTGGGTGGGGTCGTGACAGGCCTGCTGAAGGGATACTTCCAAGAGATTGTGGATATCCAGTTTACAGCGCAGATTGAAGCCAAGCTGGATGAGATCGCGCGTGGACGGATGGTCTGGACCAAGGTCGTGGAAGGGTTCTATACCCCGTTCGGCCGAACCTTAGCCCAGGCCGCCACAAAAATCCCCCAGATGCGGATCACCCCCAAAGACTCAGGGGAACGCTGTACGCGCTGCGGCGCCCCCATGCTGATTCGAGAGAGCCGCTTTGGGCGATTCCTATCCTGCGCCAACTATCCCCGCTGCAGCTTCAAGATCTCCCTTGATAAAGACGGACGGAAGATCCTTCCTGAGGTCACGACGGAGCGTTGTGAGAAGTGCGGCAAACCGATGCTGAAACGGGTAGGTCGGCGAGGCCCATTCTTGGCCTGTTCGGGATATCCGAGTTGTAGGAACATCATCGCCCTGGACCGAGAGGGCCGGAAAATTCCGAAGCCGGCTCCCCAGATGACCGACCAGCGATGCGACAAATGTGGGAAACCCATGGTCCTGCGCGTGGGGCGCCGCGGACCATTTTTAGCCTGTTCTGGATTTCCTCGCTGCCGCTACATCCAAAAGGCGGCCTAAATGGCGAACATCCCTCCCACTCCCCCCATTTCTGTTGAGCTTCGCCAACGGTTGGAACGCTTTTTACTCGTCCTGCGGGCGGAGCGCCTGGCGTCCCCGCACACCCTGCGGGCCTATCGCCATGACCTGTGCGAGTTCTTTGAGTTCCTCCACCGAGTGCATCCCGGCGTGACGTTAAGCGACTGTTCTCGACTCATCTTGCGCGATTTCCTGGCTCATCTTCGGCAGCGTCCCCTGCGCCGGTCCACCATTGTCCGGAAAGCCGCGGCGCTTCGCTCCTTTTTGAAATACGCAGTCCGAGAGGGCTACCTGTCAAAGAACCCCTGGTTGGGGCTCCCGCTGCCCAAGCAGGAACGTCGGATTCCGGTGGTGCTGTCTGAACAAGAGACCCGCACGCTGGTCGAGCAACCCCGACGAGACGCCACGCACCTGGCGCATCGCGATCAGGCGCTCTTGGAGCTCCTCTACTCGAGCGGCTTGCGCGTCCACGAGTTGGTCCAGTTAAATAGCGGCGATGTGGATCTCTGGGAAGGGGTTGTACGAATCTTCGGCAAGGGACGGAAGGAACGACTTGTTCCCATGGGCGAACCGGCGATCCAGGCACTTCGCCGGTCTCTCAGCGACAGGGGCATCAGGGGAGGGGAACGCGCCGTGCCACTCTTTGTGAACCGTTGGGGAAGGCGGTTGTCGGAGCGCGGAGCGAGGAACGTCGTGGGCCGGTGGGTGGAACGGGCAGCACTGACCAAACGAGTGAGCCCCCATACCCTCCGCCATAGTTTTGCCACCCATCTCTTGGATCGTGGGTGCGATCTGCGGAGTGTGCAAGAGATGTTAGGCCACCAAAGCCTGGCCACCACCCAGCTCTATACGCACGTAACCACAGAGCGGCTCCGTCGCATCTACCACCAGGCGCACCCTCGGGCGTAGGGCGATGGAAACCCCGCAAGACCACCGTGAGGAAACGGCTCAAGCCGTTGGGGGGACGCTTGAACCGATTGCCGTCTTCAAAAGCCGATTCATTGTCCAGGACCCGTTGATCTATGGACTGCTCTTGACCATCGCTGACCTTCGAACCCAAAGCATCCTCCGTCTCCGGGTGACCCTCTCCTATAACCCGTCAATGTTTGAAACCCCTCTGGAGCACGAATGGTACACCTTTGAACGGACGCTCTACGCGTCCCGGCTCCGCGAAGGGGCCCTCCAGGCACCTACTCAGGAGTTTGAACAGTTTCTCTACGCCAAACTCGCCGAGCGGGAGAACGGACGGCTTCAGGCGTTGGTTCAGACGAAAGGAACCGCCCTCGAGACCGGGTGGCAGGAGCTCCTGGCCGAGTTCTTCAGGACCCCAGCGATCAAGATTCAGGTCGTCCGAGAGGATCTCAATCTTGCCCAGTACCAGGGGTTGCGCAGCGGAGCGACTGAGCATGACAGCGAGGTGGTGCAGCCCCCCTTCCACTTCTTGGGTGGCTCCAGCGGCGGTGACTCGCTCCTCTTGCAGGTGACGTGCGAGGAGGATCCCGCCGGCAAACCGGCAAGGGAGCTGGCCGTAGGTGAGATGGTGTTATCCCATATCGTAGATCATCGCGATATCGGTCAGTACCTGGCCAGGCTCTTAGGAGGGAGATCCGGAGAAGCGAGCGTGGCGCTGACGACGCGCT
>JACPXA010000125.1 GCA_016196785.1 Elusimicrobiota bacterium | reverse complement strand
TGCTTTCGCCGTAGGTGTTCCTCCCGATCTCTACGCATTTCACCGCTACACCGGGAATTCCAGCTCCCTCTCCCACACTCGAGCCCGGCAGTATCCGTTGACCTCTCCCGGTTAAGCCGGGAGCTTTCACAACGGACTGACCGAACCGCCTACCTGCGCTTTACGCCTAGTGATTCCGAGTAACGCTCGCCACCTACGTATTACCGCGGCTGCTGGCACGTAGTTAGCCGTGGCTTATTCGCAGGGTACCGTCAAGATCGCCCGAGGCGACCCCATCGTCCCCTACAAAAGGAGTTTACACCCCGAAGGGCTTCATCCTCCACGCGGCGTCGCTGGATCAGGGTTGCCCCCATTGTCCAAGATTCCCCACTGCTGCCTCCCGTAGGAGTCTGGCCCGTGTCTCAGTGCCAGTGTGGCCGGTCACCCTTTCAGGTCGGCTACCCGTCATCGCCTTGGTGGGCCGTGACCCCACCAACTAGCTGATAGGCCGTAGGCCCATCCTCAAGCGGCCCCTTGCGGAACCGTTGACCCCCACCTCATGCGAGGCTGTGGTCTCATGGAGTATTAGCCCGCCTTTCGGTGGGTTATCCTCCTCTCGAGGGGAGATTGCCTACGTGTTACTCACCCGTTTGCCGCTCACCGTCCGGCCACTTGGGCTTCCAGGCCTTGCGGCCCTTCCACCCTTGCGGCCAAACGATCCGCTCGACTTGCATGTGTTAGGCACGCCGCCAGCGTTCACTCTGAGCCAGGATCAAACTCTCCATAAATAATGGCTTTACAGAGATGTTTGAGAAGCTCGGTTGTCCTCGTGCGACCGGTTCCCGGTGGGGGACCCGATCGCCTCGGAAGTGGTCCACCGATTTCTGTTTTTTGGCCCTTGATGGCGCTCAAAGAGCGCTCATCTGCTCGCGCTTGGTAGCTATTCAGTTGTCAAAGAACAAAACAACCCATTGGCAAAGAAGTCCCCCTTCTTTGCCGACGGCATTGTAGCAAAGAGCTTGAACCAAATCAAGCTCAATTGTCCTTGCCTCCTATTTAATAGCAAGAAAAGACCGGAGCTGTCAAGCACATGATTGTATGCGCCATGCGTCTCTAGAGAGCCCCGGAGACCGGGGCTCTCTATCAAGACGAGCGCCGTTAGCGTTTAGATCTTCCGCACGTTGGCAGCTTTGGGACCTTTCTCACTGGGCTCAACGTCAAACTCTATCCGGTCGCCCTCCGCGAGGTTTTTGAAGCCCTCGCCCTGGATGGATGAGAAATGGACGAAAACGTCCTTCGATCCATCATCGGGTGTGACGAAACCGAATCCCTTCGCGTCGTCCTTTGTGATGTGGCGGGCCAGAAGACCCGTGGTATAAGTATAGCACATATGATAATTACTGAGCATGAATATGGTGAGAGGGTAACGTACACTATTCTGTGTAATTTCCTTTAAGCAACAAAAAGGGCTATTCTCCAGAGGTCATCACCAATGAACCTAAAGGAGGAATAGCCCCATGCACACAGTACCAGAACTGGACTTGTCTGACAAGGTGTTATGGGACCGCTGGCAACGGGTGCACGAGGATTTCTGGGGGGATCTGAAAACCCAGACCTTGCGTGCGCTCCAACGCTTACTGGAAACGACCATGGACATTGAACTCCAAGACCTCATTGGCGCCCGGCGCTGGGCCCATGCCCCGAGCCGCCGGGCACACCGCAACGGCGGCTACCAGCGGACGCTGCTGACCAGCCTCGGGTGGATGGGCCAGCTCCGCGTCCCTCGCCTGCGGACGGGCCGCGTGCGGTGGCACTGCCTGCAGGCCTACCAGCGCCGGACGCCGGATGTCGACCAAAGCGTCTTGGCCATGTTTCTGGCCGGGGTCTCCACCCGGCGGGTCCAGGAAGTCCTGGAGCCGCTGCTGGGCGCGGGCACCCTGTCCAGCTCCACGGTATCCGCCGTGACCAAAGTCCTGGATGGGGCGGTGACGGTCTTCCATCGTCGTCCGCTTCAGGACCACTACCGCTATCTGATCCTGGATGGCGTCTACCTGAAAGCGAAAAGTCCGGCCTCTGTGAAGCGACGCGGCATCTTGGTCGTGTATGGCATTCGCCAGGACGGGGTCCGGGAACTGATCGACTACCAACTGGCGGCGTCCGGAGAATCCCAAGCCGCCTGGGAGGTGTTCCTCACTCAACTGAAAGACCGGGGCCTCAACGGGCACACCCTGGAGCTGGCGGTCGTCGATGGGAACCGAGGCCTCTGGCATGCGTTGGATTTGGTGTGGCCCGGACTGGCTCGCCAACGCTGCTGGGCGCATAAGCTCCGCAATGTCGCCAACACACTGCCCCGTACCCTCCAGAAGCCCTGTCTCCACCAAGCCCGGCAGATCTACAGCGCCCAGTCCTATAGGCCATGCCCTGCGGCGCTTCCGGACGTGGAAACAGGTCTGGCATCCCCTGGCGCCCCACGCGGTCGACTGTCTCGAACGGGACTTGGACTCCTTGCTCGTCTTCTACCGTGTGGTGCCTCCCGCGTTGTGGGTCAAGCTGCGCACCACCAACATCATCGAACGCGTGTTTCGGGAAGTCCGCCGACGCACCCGTCCCATGTCCTGTTTCCAAAATACGGAGAGCGTGGAACGGATCATCTATGCCATCTTCCATCGGCAGAATGCGCGCTGGACCACCAAACCCCTGTGGCCGCAGGAAACGGACGCACGCCGTGGCGGTTTGAGGCCAGGAAACGTGATCGAGCATAGTGGGAGACCTTGGGAAAATCCTCAGGAGAACGCTGTGGCCCTAGAAATTACACACAACTCTTGACGTTACCGGTTAGAGCGCTGGTAGATGGCGTTGAAGTATTCCCATTGGGCGTGTCGGCTCATGAATAACCCTCCTTCCTCCTTGCTCAGACAGGGTTACATGGTACATGGCGCGACGATCCCTCCGTGGGTAACATTATAGATGGCTCGATTCGCGTAATTGACAAATATGTCAATTTCTAGTACTATGCGGTCGTGCTGAATCCATCGTTCGAGCGCCGAGAATTTTTCCACTTGCACTTCCTTCGTCACCTCAGCCAGCGACTGGCAGGTCGCAATTACGCGGTGAAAGGGGGGATGTGTCTACGCTTATTTCATCGCTCGCCAAGGCTGTCGGAAGATATGGACCTCGACGTCACCGCGCAGGTTGGATTCAAAACGCTTCAAAAGGCCGTTGATGCGATATTGCACAGCGGGTCCTTTGCTGGTTCCTTCATCCCTCAAGGGATCCTCCGTTTGGAGGTGACAAAACCCAAACAGACCGAAACCACGCAGCGGTGGAAGGTAGCACTTTTTCTCAGCGAGAACGTCGCACTCCCCGCAAAGATTGAATTCAGTCGCCGCCAAGAAACGATGAGGCCCATCAGTGGCATTCCTCATGCCGAGCTCTTGCATCAGCATCAGATGGTCCCATTTGCCGCGCAATTCTATGACGCTCAGAGCATGGTAGCTCAGAAGATCCAGGCTTTAGCTTCCCCTTCACGCCAAGCCGCCAGAGATTTGTTTGATGTCCATCATCTGCTGTTCACCCTCGCGGTGAACAAGGAGGAGATCCCTCGATCAGTTCCAGCCGAAACGCTCAGGCGGGCGGCTGAGAAAGTTACTCAGTTTTCCTTCCAGCATTTTAAAGGGCAGGTGTTGCCGTTTCTTTCTGAAAGCATGATTACGCTCTACCATGATGCGACGTTCTTCGAACAAATGAAAAGCGACGTTGAGCAGATGTTGCTCCGTATGGCTCCATGAGCCCTTCAGCCACCGGGCTCGTAAAGCTGATGCGAGACCATCGATTGCGGGTCTTTCGCACCGCCGATGTGATGACACTAGCTAGGATGAGCCCGTTTGGGGCCACCCAGGCTCTCCGTCGCCTGGCCGCGCAAGGCCTGATCACCCGAATAAAGCGAGGGCTCTGGGTCAATCGGATCCTCCAGGATTTTCATCCCTTTGAAGCCGTTCCCTTTCTGACCGCTCCTTGGCCTTCTTATGTTTCTCTGTATAGCGCGTTAGCCGAGGCAGGGGTGGTGGACGAGATCCCAGAGATCACCTATGCGGTGTCGTCCGGTCGCCCGGATCAACAGCGGACACTGGTTGGTGTGTTTTTCATCCATCATCTCCCGACTCGATTGATGTGGGGGTATGAGATGAAAATGGTTGGGCAAGGGCGCTATCCTCTCGCAGACCCAGAAAAGGCGTTCCTGGATTTGGTGTACTTAGCGCTGGTTCCACGCTCATCGCTTGGATTTCCCCATAAACGAGGCAGCCGTTGGGAACTGGATTTGGTCAAACTGAAGACGTATGCCCTGCGATTCAACTATCCCCGCCTGCTTGAATTCCTCAAGGAAAATCGCTTATGGAAGGGTTAGGGAGAAAGGCATTAGGATCAGAATCGGGGATGGTGGGTGCGAGAAAGCCGTTCGGCGACTTTGAGACGAATCAGGGCGCGGCGAAGCGCCGCTTGGGCCTGAGCAATGTCAACTTCTTCCCCCGCTTTTGCCGCGAGCTGGGCGCGGGCGCGTTCCGCGGCGAGGCGGGCCCGTTCGACATCG
>JACPXA010000124.1 GCA_016196785.1 Elusimicrobiota bacterium | reverse complement strand
CAGGGTTTGACCGGCGGACGGCAGAGTTCCTTCAGGAAGGGGGGTGGCAACTCGAGGTGGATCGGTTCCTCTGGAAGGATGTAATCCGGTTCATGGTCGCCCGGAGATCTTAGAGGTCATCCCAAAATCGCTGAGGACGCAGTCCGCGGCAATCTGGCCCGACATGAGCGCCATGGGCACGCCGGGTCCCGGATGGACGCTCCCGCCACAAAAATAGAGATTCTGAAAATCTGGAGACCGGTTCGATGGCTTAAATCCTCCACGTAATCGGCCATGGCTGGCCATTCCATAAATTGCCCCACGATCCACACGGTATCGAGTCTCTAGATCGTTCGGGGTCATCCACCGCTCCACCCTGATGTGTTCGCGGAAGCCCGTGAGACCGCACCGTTCCAGCTTAGCAATGATCCCATCGCGGTAGGATTTCCGAAAGTTCTCCCAGTGTTCCGTGCCCTGCAGATACGGGGTATGCACGAGGACATAGACGTTCTCACATCCCGCCGGGGCGACGGAGGGATCGGTCCGTGAGGGAGCACACACACACAGCGTGGGATCGAGCGAGGAGACCTTGCGGTGATAGATGTCCTCGAATTCTCGGGACGGGTCCTTTGAAAAGAAAAAATTGTGATGCCGAAGGACCTCGTAGCGACGGTCCACTCCGAAATAAATGACGATCCCAGAACAGGAAGGTTCATACCGCTTGGGGGTTCGTTCGATCCGACGACGGGTTCGCGTGAAGGGGAGTAACTCCCGGTGTGTACGCACGAAATCCGTGTTGGCCACCACGGCGTCGACTAGGATCGTCGTTCCCCTCACTTCGACACCGGTCACGCTGCCCCCCTGACACACGAAACGATCCACGGGATCCCCCAACTGAAAACGTACCCCACATTCTTCTGCGAGTTGTGTCAGCGCGGCCGCCACACGGTTGGTTCCACCTATCGGATACCAGACGCCAAACGTCAGTTGAATGTGATGAATCGAACAGAGAATGAGGAGATCTCGAACCCCTGCCACACCTCGCCAGAAAAAGAACCGTTCAGCGATATTAAACTTCTCTTGGGCATAAGCACGGAACGCCAGATAACCTGTCTCATCCCCGGGTGAGACCCGTCGGACCTCTCTCCGCATCTCTTCCGGATCGTCCCACACATCAACCGTGGTTCCATCCTCAAAAAATGCTCGCCATTGGGGGTCGAGTCGAATGAGCTCGAGATACTCGACCCGCCGCCGGCCGACGGCCGAAAACAGACGGTCTAAGACCTGAGGCATGGTGAGGATGGTCGGACCGGTGTCAAAGACAAACCCGTTGGCCTTAATGAGGTTCATCTTTCCCCCCAGTCGTTCGTTCTGATCAATTAGCGTGACTTCATGTCCCGCATGGGCCAAACGAACGGCACAGGCGATTCCCCCAAGTCCTCCTCCCACAACCACTATTCGGCCCATCAGGCCATCCGACCACTGATCATCAGGTCATTAAACAACTAGGTCCTCCCCAGATGGCGCCAACGGAGATAGCGGCAGAGCCGCGATACCTTCGCCTGTCCATAGGGGAAGTAGTACGGGCGAAAGCCGCGGGGACGGCAGGTTTCGATCCATTTCACCTGCATCAGTTGCCGCAGGCCCTCCGGACCGTGGACCCGGCCAAATCCGCTCCCTTTGACCCCTCCGAAAGGCACCCGTATGTCCGCAGCTGACCAAATGACGTCATTGATCCAAACAATCCCAGCATGGAGTTCCCTCGCTAACGCTTCTGCCCGAGGCAGGTTGGCCGTCCAGAGGCTGGCTCCCAACCCATAGGCACTGGCGTTGGCCAGGGTGACCATCTCCGTGTCATCACCGGCTTCTTGGATTACCGCCATCGGCCCAAAATATTCTTCTCGCAGAACGGCCATAGAGTCCGTGACGTCCGTGAGCACCGTGGGTTCAAAAAAATACCCTGCCCGCCCATCAACACGGTGTCCCCCCGTCAGCACTCGGGCACCCTTTTGAACGGCTTCATGGATCAGCCACTCGAGCCGGTTCAGCAATTCGGGTGTGCGAACCGGTCCTATCTCTGTTGCTGGATCCCTGGGGTCACCCACATGCAACGACCGGACGGCGCTGACCAGCGCGGGAACAAATGTGGGTGCGAGGGTGCGATGGACAATCAGTCGTCGGCAAGCGACACACGATTGTCCGGCGTTGCACATGGTTCCCCACCTGACCGCCCGAATCGTCTGGGCCAGTGGGGCATCCTCCAGGACAAGGGCAGCGTCCATGCCCGACAGTTCCATAATCGCCGGGATCCCCTGCTCTGCGAGGCCGGCGAGGATCCGGCGGCCGGTCTGACCATGCCCGGTAAAGATCACCTTGTCGCAGCCGGCCCGAACCAACGCCTCACCGGTCGCTGCATCGCCTGGTAACGTGGTAAACACCCCTTCTGGAAACCCGGCCCGCTGGAACAGGTCATCCAACCGATGGGCGACGCCTAAAGCGAGCTCCGAGGGCTTCCACACAACGACGTTACCGCAAAACAAGGCGCTGGAGATTTGTAGGAGGTTAATCAAGAGCGGGTAATTCCACGTCCCGATGACCCCGATCACCCCCACCGGTTCATAGATGAGCTGAGCCCGTTGAACACCGCGAATCCAATCCTGGAGATTCCTCCGCGCTCGTTGGGGAGCGACCCAGGACGCTCCCTGACGGATGAGCGTGCGGAGCGCCTCCAGCGATGCCCCTACCTCAGCCCCATAGGCCTCAGCCAACGGCTTCCCAATTTCACAGGTAATCGCCTCCGCCCATTGCGATGCTTCACGAACGAAGAGGGCACACACCGCCTCCAGGAGGCGGCTTCGGGCTCGGAACGACAGCCGCTTCCACCCTGGGAAT
Organism: Elusimicrobiota bacterium; assembly: GCA_016196785.1. Lineage (GTDB taxonomy): Bacteria > Elusimicrobiota > Elusimicrobia > 2-01-FULL-59-12 > JACPXA01 > JACPXA01. The sequence goes on along the minus strand of JACPXA010000124.1, from coordinate 7,740 downwards.
GCACGGCGGGCACGTGCTACCGCCGCATGAATCGCTTCTCTAGAGGTGCGGGGATACTCTCCTATCACGGCACCCGTGATGGGACTACGCGAGGTGAGCCGTGTTGGCGACAGGGTGATGGACATGCGGTTGTGTCCCATAATCGGCGACCACGGCATCAGCCGCCAACCGGGCCGAGATCAGCACGATAGGGACGCCATTGCCGGGATGGGCGCTCGCTCCAACAAAGTACAGTCCTCGGAGATCTGGAGACCGCCGTTGAGGGCGAAACATCGCTGATTGAAAAAACGAGGGCGATAACCCAAAGGTGGAGGCATCTGCCAACGCATATTGGGCGGCATACCAGGGTGGCGTGAGGATCTGTTCGGTCACGATGTGGTGGGCGAGCCCAGGGAGCAGGGTCTGCTGCAGCAGGTGGAGGAGTCGCTGACGTAGCACGGGTACATGCTGGGGCCAATCGTGCAGCGTGGCCTGATTGGGTACCGGGACCAACACCATGATACTCTCGCATCCGGGTGGTGCCATCGAAGGATCCGTCTTTGATGGTGCACAGAGGTAAAAGGCTGGCTCCTCAGGCACCCGCCCTTCCTCAAACACTGTGCGAAGCGTCTGAGTGTATGGCACGGGGAGGTATAAGTTGTGATGGTGTAACCGTGGATAGGTCTGTGAAACCCCCCACAGGAACACCACCGCGGAACACCCTTTCTTCATGCGGAGGGGACGCCGACTGCGCCACGGGAGCGGTTGTCCCTTTAACAGCCGGTGATACGTCGTGGGCAAATCCACGTTTGAGACCACAATATCAGCCGGAAGAAATTCCTCATTGTGCAGCAGGACCCCACGAACCTGACCTCCCTGATTGACAATCTCTTCCACCTCGGTCTGACAGTGGAGCCTTCCTCCGAGTTCCTGGAAGACGCGCGCCAGCGCCTCCGCCACCCGCGACATGCCACCGACCGGATAGTGCACCCCCTGGACCAAATCAATGTAGGGCAGCATGCTGTAGATCGAAGGACAGTCCAGCGGGGAGATCCCAAGATACAATGTCTGAAAACTGAACGCGATCTGGAGGTGCGGCGAACGGAAAAAACGTCGAGCCTCCTGAGCCACGGATCGCCAAGGCCTAGCCTTCAACAGATAAGGCAGGGAACGGATCCCGAGATAGTCCGCGGGTCGTTCCAGCGCACGGTCAATGAAGAGTTCACGCGATGTCCGGTAGAGCGCCTCCGTGTGGCCGAGAAAGCGATAAAAGGCAGCGAGCTCATTCACCCCAAATTTCTGAATTTCCTGTTCCAATGTCTTTAGCTGTTGGGTGAAATCCAGGGTTCGCCCATCAGAGAAGGTGATCCGGTAGGCGGGGTCCAACCGCTGGAGGGAAAGATACTGCGACATCGGCCGCCCGACCGCGTGGAAGAACTGCTCGAGCGTGTCTGGCATCATACATAGGGTCGGTCCGGTGTCAAACGTAAACCCATGGGTCTCGTGACGTGCGCAGCGGCCGCCCACGCTGTGATTCTTCTCGAGGATCGCGACGTCATACCCTTGGGCCGCTAGCCGGGCTCCACAGGCTAACCCGCCAATCCCCGCTCCGATCACTATGACACGCATCGGCCGTTCCTCCTTTTCCCCATCCACTTAATATATCGCCAGGGTCGTACTCCCGGCATACACATATTGTCCTTCGTGAACCTGGATCCGCATTGCTTGACCGTTCACGTGCGCCGGGAAGACCAAATCCGTCTGGGATCCCATCTTGATTAACCCAATCCGTTCACCTTGACTCACCGGATCCCCCTCAGACTTCCAAGTGACCACCTTATCCACATACGAATCCGCGATCCGAGTGAGATATACTGGGAACTCGCCACGGATGAGCAAGGTCTCCCGTTCGTTCTGCACAAGATGTCGAGCCCCCGCTTCAAAAGGCCTCAGGCCCACCATCGTCCGCAACGACATCGGCATCATGCTGACCATTCGACTTCCCCGGATATAAGTTCGACGGCCGATTGCACCGCTGATGGGCGCTCGATTGACATGCACGCTCATGGGGGTCATAAAGATCCCCACGATGTACCCTTCTGAGAATCCTATGGGTTGCCCCACGCGCAGGATTTCTTCCAAGGGAATCTGGCGATTCCCTTTGATAGCCAAGGGGACCTCACCCTCGCTCAGCCTACGGATATACACGACAAACCCATCAGCGGGGGCCACAATCGCAGCCCCTCTTGGCACCGTCCGTTCTGGATCTCGAAAGAAGTACAAGAACCGCCAACAGACGAGTTGGAAACCGATCAATCCGCCGATGACGAGGCTGCGCGTCAACCAACCGCCTCGCCGGGCGGTGAAGGCCTGAGGGTCACACCATTGGGCGAGGGCAAAGAACCCTAGAGCAGCGGTGAGCCCTCCCAAAAGATATGGGGTGACCTGATGGAGCATGAGCAGAAACATCGCTCCGACCCAAACATACGACCAGGCGATGTAGCATACCCAGCGACAGAGTTGCGCGAGGAGCCTGAGAATTTTAGGGTCAGATCTCAAATATTGCACTGGTTCGTTCGTAGAGACTTACACGGGTATACAGGAAAGCCCGTTCCTCACGGGTGAGTTGGCCGCTGAGGTTCTGCTGTTCCTCAAGCGGGAGGTCCGGCGGTACAGGGGTCACTCCCAGCAGATGGCGAAGCACAAGCCGCCCACCGATGGCCAGCCCCCGCGCCACCGCAGCGAAGCTCGGCCGTATGCGCACCGCCGGGATCCACTCAATGGCATTGGACAGCGTCATCTTCGTGAAATGTCCAGCGGGCACCCCGGCGAGGAACATCTGGAGATCTGCGGTCATCCAACGGATACGATCGGCATGGACACGCACGCGGTCAAAGATACCTGGGCGCAGGTAGGGAGGAATCCCCCCCTCTCCTGGGAGGTAGCTACCCCACAGCAGTTGCGACAGAAAATAATTGGAACCAGCGGGTATCTCGGTGAAGGCGCGTTCAATCTTTTGAATCCAGGCACGGGTGAAGTTCTGCTCAGCTCCTCCGCGGACACCCGTGTCCCGCCGCTCGGTGAACGCCCGGCCATATATCAAACGGAAAAGCCAGGGGTGGAATGCTAGCTGGACCACGTGTCGCCAGCGTTTGGTGTTCCAGACCTCATGATAAAACCTGGCCTGGTCCGTCAGGTTCCGTTGGTGGAGGAATTGGCGGACAATCGTCGGGTGGTGGACGAATCTAAACAGCAACACTCGCAGCCATCGGACCATCGCCTCGGTCGTCCCAGCGTAGAGAAGTCCTCTTTCCACGAGTGGCCGGCGTACGTCCCAAAAACCCCGAGCTGGTGGAGAAAGCTGTGGCGACAGCGTCTGGTAAAGGTTCCACCGGTCACGGCTGGCCTGGACGCCAAACAAACGCAAACATACCCTCAATGGGAATGCCCGGATGGCGGTCAGTTTGAGTTCAAGGAGATAATTCTGCGTGGGATTAACATCCACCGCGACCAGGGCTTGAGGGCCTTCGGCCAGAAGCGTCAAGGCGGTGCATCCGCCGGAGGTCACGACCAGCACTCGGTCTTTGGGGGTAATGGCCAAGGCCCGCTGATCCACTTCCGGGTCCTCTCGGACTTGGGCGTAGAAGAGCTGGGGAGATCGTAATGACCCGAGTAGTTGCAGTGGTCTCATCAAGCGAAGATACTGGGAGGTTTGTGTCCCGAAGGGCCACCTTCAACGCTCATGCGCATGCCGACCCGCGCGTGGAAACCGTCATGCTCACAGTTCGTGACGGCATCACGCTGGCTAGGAAACGCTGACACACTCATAAACGCAAGAGAAGTACAAAACGGGGACGACGGGATTTGAACCCGCGATCTCTGCCTTGACAGATTGGGTACCTTGGACACTCACGCATCCACGTCCCGAACCACCGTACATGCGGGCCCGCATACGGCGGTCTTCTGAGATCCCCTCAGAATTCAGGCCTTCAGCCGCGGAGGCGGCTTACTACGCCCTCTGCTGACTTCTGCTGCACCTTCGACAACCTAGTCCACTCGGTCGTCTAGTCCTCACTGGGACAGTGCAATAGACCTCCCCGGATAAGAGGGCTGACTTTCATCTCATGCACCTGCCTTGTCTACGCCAGGAGTGCTATAGGACGAGCTTTTCCTTCTGCCGCAGGATCGCTCACTCCTGTCGCCTTGTACAAGGTTCGTATCCCTCAGGTCGAGACTTTGCATTCGGCTTCCTTCAGATGGGACCTCACGGTCCGACCCTTGCCGTCTGCTAGCGATCTCTCCATCTAGATCACGGAGGACTACCCCACACCATCGTGGAGGCACCTCCAAGTCAGCGCTCATGCCGGGCGTGCCGGCAGCGTGTTGGACCAGGCTACACCACGTCCCCGTAAATAACCCACAGCTTGCCTAAATCGGCAATACTTCCTCATTAAAAACAACTGATGGCCAACGTCATTATACATAAACTTAAAGAGCGCCACAGCTCCAGTATTACTATATACCAGTTGCTCCGCACGCCGTCCAACTTGCAGAAAACCGCCAGGAATATCCCCCATTTGTTGCAGGACCCGATACAAATCCCGTAAAAAGCGAGGGCTCGCAGAAGTGAAGACGACTCTCACAACCGTTACCGTTCCTGGACGATTTTTCCTTCGATAAACTCCGAAGATAATACTCCCATCCCCATCGAAAAATCCCCGTACAAAATGACTGAGCATTCTGTGGGGAACGACGGGGAAAGTTAAGCTTTTAGATTTCTTCGGGTGTAATTTCCACCGGTTTAGATCGGAGAAAAGCTCACGACTTCCAATTTGGAGACGATATCGAATTTTATGATTAACGGAAACAGGGGGACGCTCCCCAAGCGCATGATGCGATCTCAACGTTCTCCGGACCTTCACCAAAAGTTCCCGATCAACAGAGGTGAAGTTAATATAGCACGCTCCGGACCGATGGACACATAAATCGCCATCAGCTGCAAAATACCCAAGGACATAGGCCATTTCCGGAGACCACTCTTTAAAAAATCAAGGAAAACCTTTATAGCGGGCGTCTGGGAAGAGTTAGTTTCTGGTTTAAGGACCGACCATTGAGGTTTTATTCTACGAGTCGTCACTAAAGGTAAATTGGGGATGGGCACAAGAGGGATTGAACCTCTGACCTCCTGCTTGTAAGGCAGGCGCTCTCCCGCTGAGCTATGTGCCCCTTTAATCGTCGGGTAACTCTTTGGGGTATTCTAGGAGAATTAGGGGGGTGAGTCAACTTTGTGGATAGATGGGGCCTCTAGAAATCAAAGCCAATCCCGACTCCGAGCCGTTGTTCCTTCTGGTTGAAAAACTGGCCGAAGGGTGAATGGCCTCGGAAGTAGTTGGTGAACAGTCTCAGCCGCCTGCGGACGTTGGAGAAGCCAAAGGACACCCCCGCTTGGATATCCTTATTGACTCCCCAGTTGACTTCCTCTTTCACTTGATAATCCTGAAGCAGGTACCACCAACAGTCATGGTTCCGGAACAAATGCCAGTTAGGTGTCCTGAGCTCCAAACCCGCTTGGAGGGTTGTCTTCCCCAGTTCAGGGATGGTGTGCAGCAGATAGGCCCCACCGCCATAGATCCTGATAAACCTCAGCGGCTCAAAAGCAAGGATCAGTTGAGCGCCTTCACGGCTGAAGGTGATTTTGGACTGGCCGGTCCGTTCGATAAAATTATCCCCCAGATGGGAGCTCTCGTGAAAGAGGAGGCCTCGTCCAGAAAACCGGCCGTGGCGCATCTCGACCGGGACGTTCAAAAAGAAATTGATGGCCTCCAGTTGGTTGATGTTGACGGAAACTAAGAAACGGGGCGTGACCACCCCACCCAGGTTCCATTGAATCTTCCAGTCGGGAGCCCCATTGAGTGTCCAACGTTTAATGCCCCAGGTCTCCCCCACGGAAAAATCAACGACGTCTAGACCGTGCAGGCGAAAATACTGCCCGGAGACCTTGACCTCAGTGGGGTCCGCCAACAGGGGACGAAACAGCTCATTGACTTGGGGAAACCAGGTGACGGTCTCGTCAGCGGACAGAGCGACCCCACCCGCCTGAAACCAGAGTAGCGCCAGACCGATCCGCAACACGGCTCTGGGTCGCTTCATGGATGCAGGACTACATCCAATCTACTACCGATTGAGGGTCCAATCGTACGGCATGTAGCGGAGCGACCAGACGCCATCCGTCACCTTCTGGCGGAGGGGTTCTGGGAGATACGGCGTGAGGGTGTTCAGGATTTTCTTTGGGGTGAAGCGCGCTGCGAGGAAGCCGGGCAGCCGGGTGTCCACAAAATCAGCAGCATACCAATTGAAGATCTGCGAGAGCCACAGTTCCCCTTTGACTTCGTCCAGGCGCAACCCGCGGTTCGGGTCTGCCAGAAACCGACGCGCCTGGTCATCCAGTTGGGCATCTAATCGTTCCGGGATATATGTCTCCGGGCGAAGGAACGGACAGCTAGAAGAGGCGCAAACCAATGCAAAATGCACGCGGAAGTCTTTGAAGCTGCGGACTTTATTGTTTTCGATGGCGTTGGGGGTGAGCAGTTCACCCGCGATCTCATAGGTGAGTTTATCAAAAAAGCCAGGCACATCCTGCACCGATTTGAGTGGATAACGATCCAGCACCCCTTTGATCACACAGGCGTTATACGCATTGATCCAAAACGCCAGCTTGGCTTCCTTCGTTGGCAGCGACTCTGGTTGGGCATTCTTCAGGGCTTCCAAATAGGTCTGGAACGTGCTCGTTTCTCGCTTGAATCCCTCATAGTTCACTTTTCCATCCTTCACATACGACTGCAGTAGTCGGTTGAATACTGAGTGATCCACCTGAGAACCTCCTTGGGCTAAGGACGCAAAGGCAACGATCGCCACCGCTGTTAACACCACGGGGGACTTCATTGGGAACCTCCTGAGTGTTTCATCATTGATTTTGGTGTCATGCGCTTTTTGACAGCACTGGTCATGCCCATCACCACGGCGAGAATTAAAAATCCCCCCACCACAGGCCAGAAGAACCTCCCCGCGGCTTGTTGGAATCCCTGAAGCCCGGCGGTTGTGATGGCGTTCCACAGCGTGTCAGCAAAGTAGGTGAAAATGCCTGTCCACACCAACATCCCCGAAAAGGTCCCCAGCACGTAATCTCGCACGCGCACCCCGGACAAGCCCGCGGCATAGTTGGCCACCAAGAACGGTGGGAACCCCACCATCCGAACGCCGAAGATCGTCCACAGGCCGTGGTGCGTCATGCGTTCGTCAAACGTTTTCAGCGATCCTTTCATGAGTTTCCCTACCACTTCCCGACCGAATTTGCGAGCGATGAAAAAGGTGATCCAGGCGCCGACGTTCGCAGCCAGGGTGTTGAGCAGAAACCCTTTCCAGAACCCGAACAGGACCCCGCCAGCCACCGGAAAGGCGCTAATAGGTGCTAGGACACAACTGGCTGTGTAAGCGACCACAAAGATGATGGGGGCCCAGGGATTGGCTTTGATGCTGGTCACCAGGCGAACCACCGCCTCCAGCGTGAAATAACTACGAATTGGGGTGAAGAAATAAACCCCGACGATTGCTCCCAGGACTCCAAGGCCGATAAGGTATTTAGAACTCATGGCCTTTTATTGCGGGTATTAACCCATTCCACACAGGCCCAGCGAATCGCTTCCGCCAGGGTGGGATACACGTAGTGGACCGCCTCCGTCAATGCCGTGATTGGAACTTTTT
>JACPXA010000123.1 GCA_016196785.1 Elusimicrobiota bacterium | reverse complement strand
GTCGTACCAGCGAGGCGTCAAAGCCTTCCAAGCCGGGGATTTCCCCAAAGCGGTCGAATTCCTTGACCAGGCGGTTGAAGAGGAACAGGAAAACCCCCAAGCGCATCTGACGCTCGGGTTGGCCTACTATCGGATGCAGCGGCTTCCAGAGGCGATTACTGCGTTGGAACGGGCGGTCGAGTTAGCCCCGGGGTCCCAATCGGCACATTTGCACCTCGGACTCATTTATGAACAACAACATCAAGTTGATGAGGCGATTGTCCACTGGAACCGGTTTCTGGAAACGAACCCCGGAGGTCACCAGGCCGAGATGGCGAGAAAACACTTAGCGCACCTAGAGCGTCTGAAAGCCCAAGCGGGATGAGTTCTAGAAACTTGGGAAGATTTCTTGCTTTGCTCCTGGTGGGCGGCCTCCTCGGCGGATGTGCCCCCACGGCCTCGGTGAAACCGGGCTATGACTTCAGTGCGGTGCGACGAGTGGCGGTGCTGGCCTTTGAAGGCGAGGGAGGCGCCACAGTCGCCGATGAGTGGGTGAGACAGCTCCTCAGGGTCGGGGTGGAGGTGGTCGAGCGTCGCCAGTTGGAAGCCCTCCTCCGGGAGCAAGCCATCACTCCCGAGGACGCGCCGGATACCCTGCAGCGTGCGGGGCAGCTCTTAGGGGTTGATACGCTGATCACCGGCACCGTGAGCGAGTTTGTCCCTGCGCAGCGCCTGCTGGTGTTTCTCGGAAAGCAGAGCAGTTCGGGATCGGTCGTGGTCACCCATCCGGTAGTCCCTTTGAGTGGGTCCAACGCGCGGACGACGGGGTCCGTCTTTGGACTCAAAGATTCGGAAGTCGTATCGGTGAGCGCAACGGTCGGGGCGAGCGCACGGATGGTGGACGTCAAAACCGGCGGGGTCGTGTGGGCTTCGAACGCCAGCTATGAAGGGGTTGACATCCAGTCAGCCACGGAAACGGTGGTGCTGACCTTCCTCAATACCTTGCGGCCCGTGTGGCCGCCTTTGAGCGCTAAACGACCTGGGCACAAACAGGAGGCTCGATGAACGTCAAACAACTCCTCCAACTCATGCTTCGGAAGGGCATCTCAGATATCCACTTCAAGGCGAATGCCGTCCCCCTAGTGCGCATTCACGGATCGCTCTCCTCGGTGCAATCGGAGCCGCTCTCCGCGGACTACGTGCGGGAACTGGCCTACTCCCTGATGAATGAGGAACAACGCCAACGGTTTGAAGAGCACGACGAACTGGATATCTCGTACGAGGTCGGGGAGGTGAGTCGGTTCCGGGTGAACATTTACCGCCAGCGGGGGACCGTTGCATTGACGCTCCGCGTCGTTCCGTTCGATGTCAAGTCCTTTAAGGAACTCAATCTCCCTGAGGAGACGTTGCAACGATTATGCACCCTGTCCCGGGGGCTCATCTTGATCGCAGGGGTCACAGGTTCGGGAAAGACGACAACGATGAACTCGATGCTAGATTACATCAATCAGCATTTCGCCTATAAGGTCATCACCGTAGAAGATCCGATCGAGTACTATCATCACGATCGGCTCTCCAGCATCTCCCAGCGGGAGGTGGGGTCAGACACCCAGTCCTTTCAGGCGGCGCTCCGGCACGTCCTCCGGCAGGACCCGGACGTCATTGTGATCGGGGAAATGCGGGACTATGAGGCGATGATAGCTGGGCTCACCGCTGCCGAGACCGGCCATCTCGTGCTCTCCACGATCCATACCATGGATGCGGTCCAGACCGTTGACCGGATGGTCGGGCTCTGTCCTCCCCATCAGCAATTCTCGGTCCGCCTCCAGATTGCCAATGTCTTGAAAGGGATTGTTGCACAGCGGCTTCTCACGAGGATGGATGGGCAGGGTCAGGTCCCCATTACGGAGGTTCTCATCGGGACCTCGCTCATTAAGAAGCTTGTGGCTGATGGGAAATCCTTCGAACTGTACCGTACCATGGAACAAGGGGAATTTTATGGGATGCACACCTTTGATCAAGATCTGCTCCGGCTCCTGCAGAAAGGGTTAGTGACGCCCAAAGAGGCGATGGATCACGCCACGAACTCAGACGACTTTATGTTGAAGTTGCGAGGGATCGATCGAGAGGCGCCGGGGAGCATGGTTGGAACGTAAACGGAATGATCGAACGATGGGAACTCAGTCACTTCCCTTCCGCAAAGGACCCGCAGCGGTATCGGCTCAAGCTGAAAGCCACCGCTGACGACCTCAAGCGCCTCGGGCAAAAGCTTCCGGTCACGTTGAGTCAACCCTTTAAGACGCTCTCAACGGACTACAACTGGGCGTGTTATCTCTTCCAACTGGGCGACACGGAGCGCGCGGAGGTGGAGCGGTTCTTGCGTGAACTCTGTCCCCAGGGGATCGTCACCACCGCCAGCGTGCAGGTGGACCACGAGCTGTCCCCCCTCTTGGAAGATTTTCTCGAGACGACGGCGGAGCAGTTGGGGGGTGAGGGGAAGAAAGAGATCCTGAGTGTTTCCTCCGCCGTTCCGCCCAGTCAGCCAGCCGCTGGTGTACCGAGTAAGGGACCAACGCTCGATTTTGGATCTACGTTGAATCCACGCTACACGTTCGACGAATTTGTCATCGGTCCCCATAACCGGTTTACCCATGCCGCCGCGCTGGCGGTGGCGGAAACCCCCGGGAGGATCTATAACCCGTTGTTTATCTATGGCAGCGTGGGGTTGGGCAAAACCCATCTCATGCAAGCCATCGCCCATCAACTGTCCCAACGCCAGTCGTCGCTCACCATCTTGTATCTGCCGGCGGAGCGCTTAATCCATCATGTCATCGAGGCGACTCGCCAAGGTGTGATCCACCAACTCCCAGAGCAGTTCAAGACGGTAGATCTGCTCTTGGTTGACGACGTCCAGTTTCTGGCAAACTCCGAGGAAACCCAAGAGCAGTTTTTCCATATCTTTAATCTGCTGCGGGAGAACAACAAGCAAATCGTCCTCACCTCGGACCGACCGCCCAAGCAACTCTCGACGTTGGCGGATCGCATCCGGACCCGCTTTGAGTGGGGACTCATCGCCGACATGAAAGCCCCCACCCTCGAAACCCGTGTGGCGATCTTGAAGAAAAAGGCGACAGGCATGGGAGAAGGGCCGGAGAGGAAACCGTTGGAGCTGAGCGAGGATCTGCTCGTCTATATTGCGACCAGGCTGACCGAGCTCCGTGCGATGGAAGGGTTCCTCCAGCAGGTCCATGCGCGGACTGCACTGGCGCAGCAAGCGGTCACTATGGACCTGGTGAAACAACTCATGGAGGAACTGCTGACGGAACCTTCCGTCCCCAGCCCCCAACCCCCACTCGCTGTGTCCGTCCCCCCTTCCCCTGTTGTGACCTCCCCCCCTCCGCCACCGGCCGCTCTCGCATCGCCCGCGGAGGCCCGCGCGGCAGAACTGGGCGTAGAGGGGGGGGTCGAGATGCCCGTAGAGGAGGGTACCCTCAAACCCCTTGAAGTCGCGTTTTTTTCTCCCGAGGACGCTCAAGCGGAACTCACGCAAGTCAAGGAACGGTTCTCCCAGATCATTAAGAAACATAAGCTCAAGTTTCAGTTGGTCAGTCGCTTGGATCGTGGCTATCTTCCCACCAAAGCGGGCAGCGAGCGTGAGATCGTAGCCCACTGTCAAGCACACCAGCTCTCAATCGCCGTCGTCTTGGGGCCACCCTCGGGACAACATCTGGCCCATGAGGATTTCCTCGGACAGCTCATGGCGGCCACAGAGGAGTCAAAGATTCTGCTGTTATGGATCCCCTGGTCGGAACGGGCCAAGGACTATCGGTATCTCAACCTGGTCCTCGATCTGACTCTTACTAGGATACAGTGATGAAGAACCGACAACCAAGATTCTACCTCTCGGTGAGCTTTCAGTTAGCGAGCGCGGTGGTCGGGGTACTCCTCCTTCTAGGGCTGGCCTGGTACACCTGGGCGCAGCGCTATGCGATTACGGCCATGGTGTGGCGGGCGATCCCCGAGGCTGGTCGTGGGACAGCCATCGTGCTCATGACCTTGTCCGCCGTGCTGGTGGGGGTCGTGGTGTATGGGGTTTCAGAGTGGTTAGTGTTTCGGCCCCTCCACCGGTTGACGCAGGCCATTGACCTGGTCCGGTCAGGCGAGTATCGTTCGATCCTTCCCCGCTTAAGCCGGCACCAGCTCGGGGGGGTGGGGGAGCGGTTCCGAGAACTCCTGCAGCAGTTGGCCGATGTGCAAGAGACGCTGGGGCTGCTCTTCATCGCGGCTCGGACACTTACCTCCCACCTGGACATTGACGAGGTGCTCCAGCAGGTGCTGGAGATGATCCTGCAAAAGTTCGATGTACACTCCTGCGCGGTCTATATCATGGGAGAAGATGGCTTCTTGCGGATCCGACACCACCAGGGGCTAGGGTCTGCAATGGTAGAAGAGACGGCCTTCCATGCCAGTGAGGGAATCTGCGGTCGGGCCTACGCTACCAACCACGTCCAGGTCATGGGGGAGGCGAGGTCCACCGAGGACGCCCTCGTCCGCCGGCTTGCGAGTGAGTCCGGGGTCCGGTCCGTGATCTTCCTGCCCCTCTTGATTGAGGGACGGACGATCGGGGTCTTAAACGTGAACTCCCGGCACGCTGATGATTTTCCACCCGATCGTGTCAAAGTCCTGTCGGCGTTCACGGAGCACCTGGCCATTGCCCTCCGCAACGCCAGGCTCTATGCAGAGCTCCAACAGTTCAATCGCCGGCTGGAAGAAGCGGTGAAGGTCACGACCCAAGAGCTCACCCAAACCAACGTTCGATTGGTCCAGCGGGTACGGGAGCTGAAAGCGTTGTATCAGATCGCCGCCCCTATCGCTGGAGTCCACGACCTGGACAGGACGCTGAAGGAGGTCGCCGACATTACCACCCATGCCCTGGAGGCGGACATGGGGCTCTTTTTTCTCTTTGAAGAGACCCGTCAAGTTCTGGTGGTGCCAACGGGGTTCCTGCCGGCAGGGGTCCAGGGACCGGTGGAGATCCCGATGAGCGATGGCCGGTTTCCCATCGTGCAGGCGTTCCGCGAAGGAAAGGCAATGCTCGCTGAGCGGCTGGGGCCGGAGGAGGGTACCCTCTCCTTCCTCGGGGAGGTCAACCTCAGGGCCCATCTCGTGGTGCCATTGAAGGTGGGGCGCCGTCCCCTCGGCGTCCTCTGGGTGGGCCGGCGTGACCCGAGGTCTTTGACGGAAGATCATCTCCGGCTGGGCGAGCTCATCGCCGACCGGACCTCCGTGATCATCGAAAACGTCAGGTTGTATGAACGGCTCCAGCGTGCCTTGGAGGAGCTCGAGCGCCTCAACCGGATGAAAACTGAATTCATCTCCATGGTGAGCCATGAACTGCGGACCCCTGTGACGACCATCAAGGGTGTCCTCGCGCTGATCCTGGGCGGGGAGGTCGGGGCTTTAGAATCGCAGCAGCAGAAGTTTTTGACCACGGCGGCCCAGGCGGTGGATCGCTTGATGTTCTTGATTTCTGACCTGTTGGATATCTCTCGGATAGAAGCCGGACAGATTAAGATGCGGCCTCAACTGGTGCCGCTAGGAGACCTGATCGTGCAGGCGACGGGCGAATTTCAACGGCAGGCTAAGGAGAAACACCTCACGTTCAGGGTGGATATACCGGCGGAGGCCCCTCGGGTAATGGGGGATCCCGATCGGCTCTTCCAGGTGGTGTCCAATCTCTTGGCCAACGCCATCAAGTTTACGCCGTCGGGCGGCCACGTGACGGTGTCGGCCCAAGATCAGGGGGAGTTCGTTATGATCTCGGTGGCAGATACCGGGCCAGGGATTCCCCCCGAGGAGCAAGAGCGGGTCTTTGAGAAGTTTTACCAGATTGACTCTTCCGCGACCCGGTCGGTGAAGGGGAGCGGCTTGGGATTGGCCATCGTCAAGTCCATTGTCGAGCTCCACGGGGGGCGAGTCTGGGTCGAATCCAAGGTCGGGCATGGCACCACGTTCCGGGTCGTGCTGCCTCGCGTCAAGGAGCCGCTCTCCGCGCCATGAGCCGACGACAACGCGTTCCACCCGTCACGATCGGCATCATCGGGGGAAGCGGGGTCTATCAGATTGAGGGGATCCAAGACCTCAGGGCGGTGCAGGTCAGAACACCATTTGGGGATCCCTCAGACGCCGTGCTCATCGGGACCCTCAGGGGGACCCGGGTGGCGTTTCTCGCGCGGCACGGGCGTGAGCACCGGATTCCACCAAGCGAGGTGAATGCGCGGGCCAACGTGTACGCCTTGAAAAGCCTTGGCGTCGAACAACTCCTCTCGATCTCAGCGTGTGGAAGCCTGCAGGAGACCATCCGTCCCCGCGACATCGTCATCCCCGATCAACTCTTCGATCGCACGAAAGGGCGCCCCGCCTCGTTTTTCGGCACCGGGCTCGTGGTCCACGTGGGGTTTGCGAAACCGTATTGCCCAGAACTCTCGCGGACCGTCGCTGAAGGGGCGCGCTCCCTCGGCTTCCCCTGCCATTTCGGGGGAACGTACGTCTGCATCGAGGGCCCCCAGTTTTCCACCAAGGCAGAATCCCAAGTCTATCGGTCGCTGGGGTTCGCCATCATCGGCATGACCAACCTTCCCGAGGCGAAGCTGGCCCGTGAAGCCGAGATGTGCTATACCACCATCGGGCTCGTCACCGACTATGATGTCTGGAAGGAGGGGGAGGAAGTCAACGTAGATAGCGTGGTAGCGAACCTTAAGGCCAACGCCGCTGCGGTTCAGAGGCTCTTGAAGGAAATCGTTCCTCAGGTGGACCGAGTACGACATTGTGAATGCGCCAGGGCCCTCCAGGACGCTATCCTGACCCCTCCCCAAGGGAGGGACCCGGCAATGGTCAGGAAACTTCACCTCTTTGTCGGGAAGTACGTCAAGCGGATTAAGCCCACCCACCCAACTCGCCCCTCCCGGCGTGGTTAAAGCGGTCATCTTTGACTTTGACAATACCCTCATGGACTTCATGAAGATGAAGCGGACCGCGGTCGAAGCGGCGGTGGACGCGATGCTGGACGCCGGGCTGCAAGGAGAGAAACAGACCCTGCTCGATAAGATTTATGGGGTGTACTGGCAGGAAGGGATTGAGGATCAGCAGGTCTTTGATAAGGTCCTCCTGCAGGAACTGGGGCAGATTGACTACCGGATCCTCGCCAGCGGGATCCTCGGCTACCGCCGGGCCCGTGAGGGAACCATGACCCTCTACCCGCATGTCCTCCTGACGCTCACCGAGCTCATTCGGCGGGGGATTCGCATGGCCATTGTCTCTGACGCGCCCCGCTTGCCGGTGTGGCTGCGCATTTGTGGGTTGGGGCTCCAGCACTTCTTCGAACATGTGGTCACCTACGAGGATGTGGGGGAGAAAAAGCCCAGCCCGAAACCGTTTCAGCGGGCCTTGGCGCTCTTAGAGATCCAGCCCCGGGAAGCGCTCATGGTGGGTGACTGGGCGGAACGGGACGTGGCCGGGGCGCGCGCGTTGGGGATGACCACGGTCTTCGCCCGCTACGGCGACACGCGCGGCACAGTCCACTCCGGCGCCGATTACGAGATCCAAGACATCATGGAACTCCTCCGGCTTGTGGTGCCCGGAAAAGGGTGAAGGGAGGATTGTTCGATGCGCATCACTAAAGGGTTAGTGTGGCTGGTCGGGATCTTCCTGGTATGGTGGATCGTGAAGACGTTTTTTCCTGTCGCCTCGTTCTGGATGAAAACTCGCCCCTCGACAAGGGGGAAGGAGACCAAACCTCTAACGGGGTTGTATTATGACAGTCGGCCTTCGGTGTCTCCCGATGGGCAGAGGCTCCTCTTCTCGGCATGGCGCCATGGGACTTCCGACATCTATGTAGCTCCTCGCCAGGGAGGAAAACCAACCCCGTTGACGAACAATGGCCAGTTTAACACTGATCCAGTGTTTTCTCCTAACGGTTCAAAGATCGCTTTCGTGTCATCGAAGGATCGCTGGACTCCACAAGTGTATCTCATGGACGCCGATGGAACACACGTGCAGCGACTCACCTATAGCAATCTTCCCGAATTCCATCCGTCCTTCTCTCCGGACGGCTCCCAACTGGTGTTTGCCAGGTCTGCCCGCCCTATGGCAGCACCAGGGATGCCGTTGGTCGAAGCGCTGGGCGGCCAATGGGATGTGTATGTCATCACCAGCGATGGATCAAGCGAGCGCCGAGTGACCAATCAATCCTATCGCTTAGTGACATCGTGTTCGTTTGCACCGGATGGTGAAACCCTCCTTGTTGCAGGAACGATCGAAGAGGTGATCGACCCCCAATATAACCAACTGGGGTTCAAGCCACGCATGCTCAAGGTGGACGTGGGCGGGACCCGCCCCCCCATACCCGTGACTAATGAAGAGGGGGATTACGCCTCCTACTCCCGCGATGGCAAAAAGATCGTTTACCTCAAAAGTATTCTGAAAGACAACCAAATGTATAATGCACTGATGGTCATGTCTGCCGAGGGGTTAATGCCGATGGAGCTCCTGCGAAGACCCGAGGATTTGACCGATCCCGTCTTCGCACCCGATGGCAAGACCATCCTGTTCCTTGCCGCTCCCCCTGACGGCGACGCCAATACCCTCTGGGAAGTGGACATCGCTGGCGCCCATCTCCATCCCGTGAAGCTTCCGTTGTAGTTCCCCCCGCTCTTCACGGGGGAAGGACGTAAGGGCTCTGAGCCGGATTCAGGAATTTTCAATGAAACGATTCGCTCTGTGTTTGTGGGTGATATGGGTGATGAACATGGGCTCCCACGTTGTTCAGGCGAAAATCGGTCCCAAAAAAGTCCTGATCGTGGTCACCAGCCACGACGTTTTAGGAAAAACGGGACGCGCCACAGGCTTTTGGCTTTCAGAACTGGCCTACCCCTATGAGCAATTACAACAGGCTGGATTCCAAGTGGAGATCGCGAGCCCCCAAGGAGGACGCCCTCCCCTGGAGCCCTCCCGGTTAGATGCCGTAAGCCAGAAATTTATGGATGTGCCGAAGGAAGTGGCGAAATTAAATCAGACAATCCCTTTGTCGGCCATCCAACGGGAGTCTTATAGAGGCGTTCTTTTCGTTGGGGGGAATGGTGCGATGTTTGACTTCTTTCATAATGACGATGCCACCCGGATCGCTCAAGTCGTTTGGGACAACGGAGGGGTTGTCGCGGCCCTCGGCGAGGGGGCCATCGCTCTTTTAGACGTCCGATCTTCGAATGGGCGATTTCTCTTGGAGGGTAAAAAGGTCACCTGCTTTTCCCAGGCAGAGCAAAAAGATACTCAGGAACGAGCGGGGGAACAAGACATCGGATGGACTGTTCTCGAATGGGAATTGCAGAAGCGTGGGGCAATCGTTGAGAACTTCTACATGTGGGAACCCAATGTCATTGTGAATGGAAGGTTGCTCACCGGTCAAAACCCTGCTTCGGCGCCCCGGCTCGCCAAGGAGTTCGTGGCGCTCTTACAACGGCAACGGTGACAGTGTTCACATTTCACTTTTGGGATGCGATCGGTGCAGTAGCACCTTTGTGGACACTAAAGCATTTTTAAGGTGAAGATTATATGAAGCTCGTTTTGGGAATCTTGCTCGTTGGGAGATTAGGCGCCGCCGCATACGCCTGTATCGACTCCGGCGACCCGCAGCGTATCAACAAGACGCTCATCGGTCGTGGTGCGGAGGCGATCCTTTGCCCTAACGCGGTGTTCAACCTGATGGCGCCTATCCGTTTTACGGCGCCGGATCAAAAGCTTGGGGGGGAATGCGAGCGCGCAGCATGTGGAATGGGTGAAAGCGGGAGATCCGCGGGGGGCGGCAGTGCTCTATTTCGGAGGAGGAGACAATCCAGGCTGCGCCAATGCGTTGGTGAGTCACAACGATTTTGGCCCTTCTGGCCACCCTGGCTGGCCTGGTGATGAGGATGCGTCGTGGGCGGACGGTATCTCATTTGCGTGCACCCATAGCGAGGTTTCCGATAACACGGTCACCGATGCAACGGATGGAGCGATCGTCATCTGGGGGTGTTCCGGTTCGCGCTTCCTCCGCAATCATATCAAGGCCGTAACCCGGCAAGCGTTTGGCGGCATTAATCTGGTTGACTATGATGGGACCGATGGGAACTTTCGTGGGGTCATCGTGGATGCCAACACGATCGAGGCGCTCAGTGCACCTATCCGGGTGGCCATTGGAATGGGGCCTCTCATCTGGTTTTGCGCCGATCCGAATCCGAGTCATCGCTACAATCGTGGCGCCACGATCACAAACAATCAGTTGTTGGGCACGCACATGGGCTATGGGTTTGCTGTGGCTGGCGTGAGGGACTGGGTCATCCGCGGGAACGTCGATCGCTCACGGCATACCGGAAAGCCGCACCAATTGTGTGACCAAATACCCTCAATCCCAACAGGATTTCAGCAGCAGAGCGAATATGTCGAAAGCAGCAAACTTCAAGCCGAGTATGTCAATGGCAAACTAGAAGGGCTCATTGC
>JACPXA010000122.1 GCA_016196785.1 Elusimicrobiota bacterium | reverse complement strand
CAACGAGCTGCGCGTCACGCCCAAGCGCGTCGAGTACCTGAACACGGGTCCATGTTACCGCTACAGTCCCAGCGTCCTACGACAGCGCCAGCAAATCCCCGCTCAATGCTTTCTGCACACGTACTGTCTTCGTACGGACGCCATTCGCGCCATCGGCGGCTGGGACCTTCAATTCAGCAACCCTGCCCGCAGCTTCGCGTTTGAGGAAGTTGACGCGACGTACAGTCTCTACATGGCGGGATACGACCTCTATGTCATTCCGGCGGCCATCCTTTGGCACCTTCGTTCGAAAAATCGGTCGCTCGCATGGCGCTACGACGCCAAACGGGTGAGGGCGGGCTACAAAATCAACGAGCGGCTATTCATTGGCAAGTGGCTCGGAAAGGAGAGACAAAAATGAGCAACGGAAGAGTGGTGGTCATGTTAAGCGGGGGCCTCGACAGCTACCTCGCGTACAGATGGGCGCAAGCGCAGGGGCGCGATGTTCTTGGCGTATGGGCGGACTTGGGACAACCGTATCGAGAAAAAGAGTATACGGCCGTCCAGGCCCTAGGCGTATCCGCGCGCGTCGTGCCCTGCGGTATTCTCCGCACGGAATGGGGCAACATGCCGACACCCGAGAAGCAAATAATCCGGGCGCGAAACGGATTACTCGCCCTCATCGGGGCGCTCTTCGGTCAGGAGGTTTGGATAGTCGCGCTGGACGGCGAGATGCACCCGTACATGCTCGACAAGAACGCGGCCTTCTTCGAGGCCTCGGGCCGATACTTCGGCCAAATCATCGGAGAGCCCATCACGGTCGCGACGCCCTTCGCGGACAAGACCAAGGCGGATCTGGTTCGATGGGCGCTTGGCCAAGGCATCACCCCCGAGGAGATGAGCCGTTCGGTGACGTGCTACGACCCGAGCCAGAAGGCGTGCGGACGCTGCTCAGCCTGCTTCAAGCGCTGGATGGCGATGGAGCTCAATGGCGTCCACGAAGCGTACGACTCGAAACCTTGGGAGTCGGAATGGGCGAAGGGCTATATCCCGAAGGTCGCCGAGGCGCTGCGAAGCGGCAACCATGACCACTACAGCCGCAAGCGCTGCGAGGAAACCCTGGCCGCGCTGAAGCTCGTGGGAATTGAGCCGGCGTGATTCTATATTTCGCCGGGGCCGAGCAGCCCTGGGCACTCTCGGCGCTCAAGAAAGCCGGGGCACGGAACATCTTCTGGAGCTACTTCTACGTCTCCAAGAAGAGGTCCGTCCGCGAGGCGCTGGGACGCGCAGGAGGATTTTCGTACCCCATTCGGCTCATGGTGGACTCGGGCGTGTTCTCTCTCATCGAAGGCATCAAACGCGGCACCATCGGCGAGGTAAACTTCGATGAGTACGCGCGCGAATACTACGAGTGGCTAAAGGCGAACGCCCCGTACATCACCACCTGCGTCAACCTGGACCTGGAGGCCGTCGTGGGCACCAAAAAGGTTGACGAATGGAACGAGCGGTATTTTAAAGACATCGAGGAGAACCACGGCATCGAGGTCGTCTACGTCTGGCATAAGGAGCGTGGGCGCGGCGACTTACTCCGCTTCTGCCGCCAGTATCGCTATATTGCGTTTTCCTCAATGCTCGATGGCGGCGTAAATCTCAGTCTCGTCAATTCCTGGGTCCGGAAGGCCGCGGAATACGGCACGAAGGTCCACGGGCTCGCCATGACTCGCTGGAACGCCCTGAAGCGTATCGGCTTCTACAGCGTGGACAGCACGACCTGGCTGTCAGGAACACGCTACGGCATCACGGCCCTAAAACACCCGACCCAGGCCTCCATGGCGATTTATGGCAAGGACAGGAAGGACCAGGCCCGTAAACGTTGGCGCAGCCGCATTATGGACACTGGCCTCGACTTCGACCTCATCGCAAACGATAACGGGCCCGAGGTCTCGGCCTGGTTCGCAAAGCAGGTTGATTTGATGAACATAGACATTGATCGCGTGAACAGAAATCTTTGGTACCGAGGAGGTAGACGAAATGGCGAAAGCGAAGAAGTTTATAGAAATCCGCGACGAGGTGCGCCCAACAGAGGTGGTAAAGAACGAGACCTTAAAAGAAGGGCCACTTGAGGAGAAGCGCTCGCTCATCAAGGCCGAGGTCAAGACGACGCCCCTGGGCAAGAACGTGGCGCTGATATGCGACAACTGCTACGTCCGGGACAAGTGCCCGATGTTCAAGCCCGCACAGGAATGCGTTTTCACATCCGACCGACCGGCCATCGAAAGCGTAGCCGACATCATGCAGGTCATCAAAAGCCTTCTGGCCGTGCAGGTCCAGCGCATCAACCAGGCCCGGAATATCGAGAACTTAGACGGCGGCTATCCCGATGGTTCTCTGAGCGCTGAGATGGACCGCTTCGTCGATTACGCCCGAACGTTGAAGGATCTGGGCGATACGCGAGACACGCTCGATATCCGCGCGCGCGGCAAGGGCATCATCTCCCAAATCTTCGGAGACCTGTACAAGAAGTGATGCAATGGAGAAGCGGCTACTGACGGCACAAGAATTGGCGCAATATATCGGCTCGACCAAGGGCACGGTCTATACGTGGTCATGCACCCGGAAGATACCTCCGGCCTGTATTGTCCACTTGGGCCGTGCCCTGCGCTTCGACATCATCCAGGTGAACAAATGGCTGGCCGCTCAGAGCGGACGCGCATAGCCGCTTCCTGGACAACCTGACTGAACTAGAAATATAAACAACCATGGGCGCAATTTTCCAACGTGGAGACACGTGGTACATCAGCTATCGCCATAAGGGCCAACGGCACCGTGAAGCCGTCGGCCCTACCAAGGCGCTGGCTACTCAGGTCCTCGCCAAGCGCACCGTCGAAATCGCCGAGGGCAAGTTCTTTCCGCAGAAGATCAAGGTCGGGATGACTTTTGTCGAGATGGCCGACAAATGGATCACCGAATACTCAGAGCATCGGAAGAAGTCGCATGCCCAGGACAAATACACGGTCGCCAAGCTCAAGGAGATGTTCCCGTACACGACGCTCGAATCCTTCACGCCGCTGATGATCGAGCAGATGCGCGCCAAGATCATCGCCAACGGCTTTCATCCACTCACGGCCAATCGCTACCACCAGACCATCAGGGCGATCTTCAACAAGGCCAAGCAATGGGGCCTCATGTCGGGCGACAACCCCGCCAGCAAGGTCAAGCTCGCGAACGAGCGCAAATACTGGCGCACGCGCTACCTCAGCCAAGAGGAGCTAGGTCGCCTTCTTGCCACCATCGAGGACCCCAAGCACTGCCGCCTTCGGCCCATCGTCCTCACCGCGCTCTATACAGGCATGCGGAGAGGAGAGATAGAAGGTATCCGCAAGCAGCACGTGAACCTGGAGCGCCGTGAAATCTTCCTGCCAGACACGAAGAACGATGAACCGGCCTACATACCCATCCCCGAGACCCTAGCGAGCGTCCTAGACCCCATTCTGGCTCGCCTAGAGGGGTCGCAGGACCGCGTTTTCAATTACGCACGGTTCACTCACCGCTGGAATCGTATCCGCAAGCAGGCCGGGCTAGAGGATTTCCGCTTCCACGACCTCCGCCACACCTTCGCGTCCTACATCACGATGGCCACGGGCGACCTGGCCGCGACTCAACGCCTACTTCGCCACAGAATGCCGACCATGACGCAGCGCTACACGCATCACGCGCCGAAGTTCCTCCGGGGCATCGTGAACCAGCTCGACACCTGCTTTGGCCCCAAATTGGCCCCACAGCCCCAACCAGCCGCGCTCCTGACTGGTCCACTCCTCGATGGGCAAGTGGTCCACGCCTCGGCGAGCGCTACCCCATAATCTCAAGGTTACACCCCCAGAAATTCCTGTTTTCTCGACGAGAAACTCTCCGGCCCTCATAACCTTGAGGTCGCTGGTTCAAATCCAGCCCCCGCAACCAATTTAGACTTTCGAACCTGAGACGAGAAATATCAGGACCGCGACCCGCCGAGAGGCGGGTTTTGTGTTTTATGGGGAGCGCGGTTATTTACCGCCATATCCCGTCCAGTACAATTGAAACGTTCCGTAGCCGTTTGATCTGGTTTTACCCGGCTTGTTAAACTTCGGGCGGATTTCGAGTAGTTCCACGCTCTGCCAGTGGAAACGGAAAGCGAAGTCGAGCTTGACTCTAATGGCAGGGTCAACCGGACGTTTCGTGTCCAAGAACGCCCGAACCGTCTTGGCTACCTGAACCCTGTCTAGCGCGTTCACGGGCGGGAGCGATTCAGGCGCCGATAGACTTGGCGCGTGGGATTCGGCTGGCGGGAATCTTGACGACTTTCCCGTTTTTCCAAACGACGATAGGGTCCCCGCTCATGCGATGATCTTCAATTGTTTTCGCAACAGCGATCTGGAGAGCCTTCTCGGCTTTCAGCATGATGTCGTGATTTTTTGGCACGCGTTTTACTTTCATGTTTATTTTAAACCTTCCCGGATCTTTTCGAATAATGGGGCATCTATTCTCTCGATGATTCCCTCTTTAGCCTTCGCAATAGGCCGGGGCTGGCTGCCTGAGTTATCGAAAAGACCCCATGCGTCCACAAGCACGTGATACTCGGTCAAGAGATTCTTTATGCCCCGGTCGAAGCGCCGTCTAATGTCTTGCTCCGGAACTGAATGTCCTCCGCGATGAACTCTTTCCTTCACACGCTGGATCGCGAGTTCGACTTGGGGCAACCATAAGAATATCAGGTGAATGCGGTATCCGCCAGCTCGGAGCTTCTTGAAAAGAGAGAGATAACTTCGGCCGGATAGAGTGGTCTCGAACGCGAACGTGTGGCGCTGCCGATAGCTCCTCGATCCTGTGGAGCATGATGCGGCCCGCCTCGATCGCGGCGGCTCCAGGAGAGAACGGGGAAAGCCCACCCGCGATGAGGTCGGCATTCACGAACTCTTGGCACTTCACATATTTCGGAAGAAACTCCCGAGCGAATGTCGTTTTCCCGGCCCCATTAGGACCCGCGATGACGAACAGCTCCGGAGATGTCTTCATAGATTCTCAGATGATTGTATAAAATTCGACCAAGCGGACTCGGCATAGGCTTGAAGCCCTAGAGGTCATCTCTCATTGCTCGACGGATGCTCGTGAATTATTGTAGGCTTGCTCCTCTCGCCGAGAGGAGCCCCTGCAATGAGGGATACAGACCTGTCGGCGAAAGACTGGAAGCTCATCCAACCACTGCTGCCACGCAAGAAGCGCCGTGGCCGTGCCCGAGTAGACGACCTCCGGACCATCAATGGGATTCTGTTCGTCCTCAGGACCGGCTGCCGTTGGAAGGACATGCCGCGCGAGTACGGCGCACCCGCCACATGCTGGAAGAGGTTGGTGCGCTGGCAGAGGGAAGGCGTGTGGAAGCGAGTTCTTCGAGTCCTGTT
>JACPXA010000121.1 GCA_016196785.1 Elusimicrobiota bacterium | reverse complement strand
GTGGCTGTAAGTACGTTATCGAAACTCGATTCAAGCGAGCCGGCATGCGCTGGTCTCGATCCGGCGCCGGCCACCTGCTCCGGTTACGGCTGGCCTACCTCAATGGCGCATGGTCTCAGGTCGCCCAATGCCAGCAAAATTAACTGCATCAAGTGGGATGCGCCCGCCGTCTTTGGGCGCATCCCACTTGATGCAGTAGTGGTAAAGTAGGTTTGCGAGGTGCGGGTACTTTTCACAAATCCGGGATTTTCCACCAGGCGACGCCACTCCCCGGGCTGGCCTTCACAAGGAGGCGCCCTCCATGGAATTGGAGACGAGTCGAGAGGATTTAAGAGCTCGGATGAAGAGGAAGGTGGACGAAGGGCTTGAGGAGATTTTCTCGAAGCCGTTGGGGACGTTGGATCAGATGGAAGAATCGGTGCAACAACTCCAAAGAGAGGTGGCTCGAGAGGCTTTAGAGGGGTTGATCGCTTTAAAAAAAACGTTGTCGAGACAGGGTTCAGACCGAGTTGTCCAAAGTGTAAAAGAGCCTTAAGCAAACAGCGGCGGCTGGTTCGGCATGTCGATACGCTGGTCGGATGGGTGGGCTACGAACGGATGCGGTATGGCTGTGGGACGTGCGGCCAGGGCTATTATCCGGTGGATCGGGCGATGGCACTGAGTTCAGGGTCTCGGATGAGCCGGTGCAAAGAAAGGTGCCTGGCCAAATTGAGCGTGCGATTGCCCTATGAGGAAGCCCAGCAGGTTTATGAGGAGATCAGCGGCCTCAGGACAAGTCGGATGACGATCCATCGCAGCGTGCAACGACTTGGAGCGGCTCTGCCGATCCAGCAGGGTTCTGCGCTGAATAAACAATCTCTCAAGCGCCAGGTGACGGCGGATGGGACGATGGTGCATCTTCGGGGAGAAGGATGGAAGGAGGCCAAGGTCGGAGCGTGCTACAACGTGGACGACCAGCGCCGTGCGGAGTCGGTGATGTATGTGGGTACGCTGGAAGAACGCGCTCACATCGGGCCGATGCTTTACCGAGCCGGCGGAGAACCCACGATGGATCAAACACACGACATGGCCTTCATTGGAGATGGAGCGTCGTGGTTGGATGAGATTCAGAAGGAACATTTTCCTTTGGCGACCCGGATTGTGGATGTGTGGCATGCCAGCGAATATCTCTGGGGGGTGGCCAACGAGTTTTATGGGCAGGGCAGCCCCAAAGCCCGTGCCTGGGCTGAATCGAAAGTCCAGCAATTGCAGGACGCCGACCAAGCGGGTTTAAGCAGAAGCCTGAGTCATTTGGCGCCTAAAACTTCTGAACAGACACAGGTTCTTAGCAACACGCGACGCTATTTTCGGAATCATGGGCATCAGATGGATTATCCCCGTTACCTGGCCAGGGGATGGCATATCGGCTCTGGGATTGCTGAGGGTGGCTGTAAGTACGTTATCGAAACTCGATTCAAGCGAGCCGGCATGCGCTGGTCTCGAACCGGCGCCAGCCACCTGCTCCGGTTACGGCTGGCCTACCTCAATGACGCATGGTCTCAGGTCGCCCAATGCCAGCAAAATTAACTGCATCAAGTGGGATGCGCCCATGAACTGTTATAATACCCGCCGTGCTTGACCTCCGACTGATCAGGGAACAACCGGACCGGGTGAAGCAGGCGCTCAAGAACCGGAACGCCTCCTTCAACCTGGACGAGTTGCTGGAGAGGGAGGCCCGGCTCCGCCGGATCGGGCAGGATCTGGACCAGGTCCGCCATCAAAAAAGGACCGCCTCTGAAGAGATCGGACGTTTGAAACGGCAGGGTCAGCCGGTCGCCCATCTTCTCAAGCAGGTGAGCGATGTCTCTGTTCGGGAAGAGCAGATCTCCTTCGAGCGGGCCGAGTTGGAAGAGACGGTAAAGAATGATCTCCTCTCTATCCCCAATCTGCCGCATGAGAGCGTGCCGGCGGGGAAGCCGCCGGAGGCCAACCGCGTGCTCCGCACTTGGGGAGAGCCCCGCAGGTTTGATTTCAAGCCGAGGACCCATCTGGATCTGGCGGAGCTGCTGGGGATCGTCGATTTCGCGCGTGGCGCGAAGATCTCAGGCTCCCACTTCGTGCTGTTCACCGGCGTCGGCGCGCGCCTGGAGCGGGCGCTGATCCAGTTCATGCTGGACTTGCACACGCGGGAGAACGGATACGTCGAAGTTTCCCCTCCGTTGCTGGTGAATCGGGCGGCGATGACCGGCACCGGGCAGCTGCCGAAGTTCGAAGAGGATCTGTATCGGTTCCCCAATGATGACCTCTTCCTGATCCCGACGGCCGAGGTGCCGGTGACCAACATCCGGGCCGGGGAAACGCTGGAGCAGAAAGAGCTGCCGGTTTGCTACACGGCGTACACACCCTGTTTCCGGCGGGAAGCCGGATCGTACGGCAAAGAGACAAGGGGACTCCTGCGGGTCCATCAGTTCGACAAGGTGGAATTGGTGAGGCTGGTGGAACCGGAGACTTCGTACGCGGAGCTGGAGAAATTGCTGGGAAATGCCGAGCAGGTCCTCCAGAAACTGGAGCTGCCGTACCGGGTCGTTTCCCTCTGCACCGGCGATCTGGGGTTCTCCTCCGCCAATACCTACGACCTGGAAGCGCATTCGGCGGGGACCGGGGGCTGGCTGGAGGTGTCCAGCTGCAGCAACTTCGAGGATTTCCAGGCCCGGCGAGCCAACATCCGGTACCGCCAGACCGCCGATAAAAAGGTCCGTTACGTCCACACGCTCAACGG
>JACPXA010000039.1 GCA_016196785.1 Elusimicrobiota bacterium | reverse complement strand
TCCAGCGATTCAGCGGTTTTTTGGTCATCTTACGGACGGGATTTCCCTTACCAAGGGGCAGGGAGGCCGGCGGGAATGTGCAGCGTCCGGCATTTTGTCCCACAAAATGCGTATCCTGCCTAACCATTTGCCGGCCTCCCCCGACTCCCCGAGTGCATGAGTTGCTCTCCATCACGGCTCTCTCCATTAGAGTCCGCCAAGGGACGGTTTATTCACTGCTGCCTTATAAACACCGGTGTCGTCACCTGAGTGGCCCCCTTAAAGACAAGACCATGGCCAGGGCAAGGGGATGTGCTCCTGCTGGCCTGCGGCATGAGGGAACGCTGAAGGCGTTCCCGAGGTCATCGGGGAACAACCAGGAATAAATCTCCCCCAGGCGGTCTCTAATGAGTGGCAGACCATCCGGGAAAGCCCTGCTGACGTGAAGCAGGTCGAAACCATTTACGTTCAAGGATGTCCCCCAGGCAAGACTGGCGGAGTATGAAATCCCTCATTCCGATTGAACACATCCAACAGCGCATCTACCTGATCCGAGGCCATAAGGTCATGCTCGATGAAGACTTGGCTAAAGTCTATGGCGTGACCACCAAGCGGTTAAATCAGCAGGTGAACCGGAACCGGAAGCGGTTTCCAGGCGATTTCATGTTTCAGGTAACGCGCCAGGAGGCCGAATCTTTAAGGTTGCAAAATGCAACCTTAGACAAAAGCGGCCGGGGACGGCACAGGAAGTACCTTCCTTACGCCTTTACGGAGTATGGGGCGGTGATGGTCTCAAGCGTTCTCAACACCCCCATCGCCATTGAAGCGAGCGTCCTCATCGCACGGGCCTTCGTCAAGTTGCGCGAACTGCTCTCCACCCACAAAGCGTTAGCAAAAAAGATCGAAGAATTAGAAAAACATGTAGGCACCCATGATCAGCAAATCCTGAATATTTTTGAGAGAATTCGTGCCTTGATGACTCCCTCGTTGCCACCTCCTGAACCGAAGCGGCGGATCGGGTACCAAACCCACGTGAAATCGAGAGGTTCGCTATAACGTGAACGGGATCGTATCGGTCGGCTGTTCATCGCTTTTCAGACCGTTTCATTCAGATTATCCAAGTTTGGTGACAATTTGGCTACAGTCCATCATCACAGGAGCTCACCCATCAGAGGAACGGTCGTGCAAGGAAGAACCTTGAGTCATCGAGCGGGTCCCACCGAATGGTGAAGCTGATCCGGTGGGTATCCCCGAAGGCTCCCAAAGGAAGGAACGCATAATCCACGGTGTGTTGTTTCTTGAGCGTAAACCCCATCCCCACCCGGAAGCGTGATCCTACGTCATCCCTGGATTTCCACCCAGCTCGTAAGACGAGCCACTCCCCAAGCCACAACTCCCCGCCCATCGTGACAAACATGGTCTGATCCCTGGGGTGGTGTCCATCAATGGCGATCAGCGCCCCGTCCCACTTGTAGACGGCACCGATTTTGAGCGTGCGAGGGAGGTCAAAACCTTGTTGGATCAATGAAAGCCTCCCACCGAGATGTTGGGCGACTGCCCCCAGCATGAGCCCATCCAACGGGGTGTGATACTGGACGCCCACGTCCGCAGCCACGGTACTAGCAGAATCGGTGACAAGCCGCTTATAGAGGACGCGGCCGGTGAATCCCAGCACGAGGTCCTCACCCACCCGACCCCCATACGAGAGGCTACTGGTGACATCAAACGACCGGGGAAGCGTCCCTAGGGAACTGCCAGTGTGATCAAAGCCTTCGATCTCGCCAGGGGAGAAGTATCCCGTGCTGACCCCGAAGGTCCCGCGGCGAGTGGGGAGCGCGATGGCCCCGTATTCGTAGTGCAAGCCCTCAACCAGTTGGGCGTGCATGAAGCCTATTTGCTTCTCGGGAATCCTTGCAAGACCTGCAGGATTCCAGGTCTGGGCAAACACGTCATCCGCGACAGCGGTGTACGCCTCGCCCATCGCCACGGCCCGCACCCCTACCCCAATCCGCAAGAAATTCGCTGTGCTCGACCCTGGTTCCCCTGCGCGCAATGTCACCGGCAAGACGAGACACAGCCCCGTCAGGAGGACCCCAGCGTTCCATCGATCCCTGGGGAAAGTCATCTGAGGATGATCAGTTTGCCGGTTTTACGCCGACCACCCTCCTCCGCCACATAGAGATACACATCGCTGGCCACCGGCATTCCTGCGTTATCGGTCACGTCCCACACGATCTGGTCCGTGGCGGGATCAACGCTCCCTAACTTTCGCACGAGGTCTCCAGCGACAGTAAAGATCTGGATTGTCGAATTCCGAGGGACATTCGCAAAGGTGATGGTCCGATGTCTAGGGTCCCGAGCCGGTTGGAAGGGGACGGGGAAAGCAAAAATTGTGGAGACGGTTCGGGTGTTGCGGCTCGCTTCTTCTGCAATCAGGGAGCCAGGAACCAGGAGAACGCACAGACATGCACCGACCAGCGACAATCCACGCCATGAGGTCATCGGATGTCCTCCAGACAGTTCAGTGATTCATCGGAGATGCGTGTGCGGACACGCCTACCCTCAGTGTCTATTGTTATACTAAAGAATACCGTTAAAGTTACCTAACTCATTGCTCCCGACAGAAGCGGTCCACGGGGTGCTCCCGGTCGGTGGCCCAGCGGGCCGCCCCATCGGGAGTGGGGGAGGTCCACCGGTACGCCAACCAGTACCTGAAACGTCCCAACGGCTGGATGGACCTGGACTAAGATGCAAAAAGCCGGGGGTGGGAGTCGAACCCACGACCTGCGGTTTACGAAACCGCTGCTCTGGCCAACTGAGCTAC
Source organism: Elusimicrobiota bacterium (assembly GCA_016196785.1). Classification (GTDB taxonomy): domain Bacteria; phylum Elusimicrobiota; class Elusimicrobia; order 2-01-FULL-59-12; family JACPXA01; genus JACPXA01. The sequence continues at coordinate 5,162 of JACPXA010000039.1, read as the reverse complement.
CGCGGCGTTCAAGTTGATTTGTAAATCTGTTTCGTTTAGCTTTTCCTCTTTAGCAAGACCATCGGATTGTGACCAAATTGTACCCATTTGGTCAAGTCCTATGCTACGGTAGTGCTTGTAGGTTTGATCGACGAGATCTTCAGCCATCACGACCTTAATAGAGACGAATTAAAGATTGTGGAATTCTTCAATGGTGAGACCAGCTTGTTTGATGATGCCAAAGAGCAATCCCCGCTTGAGCTCCCTGGCATGATAGGGGACTACTACTCGGATGTTCTTTCTGGGATTGACCAGCACGACATGACTTCCGGTCGTGTGGTCTACGTAAAAGTCAGCTCTCTTGAGTTTACGGATGACTTCTTTGGGGCGCAGATTACCCAGTCGAAGGGACATTAAGCGGCGATTGGGACACTAATGGATTCAATGATCTCTTGGGCCTCTTTGGGGATGGGTTCTTTGTGCTTTTTCAGGCTAGCGCAGTAGGCTTTGATAGCGTCTTTCGCCATGCGTTCCGCTTCCTCAAAGGTTTCCCCCTGGGTCATACAACCAGGGAGTGCAGGCACACGAACGATATACCCCCCTTCTTCAGCTCTCTCAAACACAACAGTAAACTTGTAGAGTCGCCTTTGCACTTTAGAGAACCTCCTTTTTTTACTAGTTTAGAAGGAATTCAGAATAAAAGCAAGTAGACGAATTAACATGAGAGTGGCGAAAAACCCGCATAGCCGTCGTCCCCGCGGAGGCGGGGACCCAGGGTGCTCGACGAGGGCTGGATTCCCGTGGTTCGACCCTTCGACTTCGCTCAGGGCAGGCTAAGCTCACCATCTGGTTCGACAGGCTCACCATGCCGAGCGGAGTCGAGGCACTGAGCTTGTCGAAGGACTTGCGCGGGAATGACGGCCCAAAAACAGTTTTTCGCCAGTCTCATTTTACCACCCAAACTTTGATATTTCAATGACGCGAAAGTAAACTCGGTTGGGGTTGAGGATGAGTAGATCAGGGTTGACGCAGGATGTTCCTTGCCAGATCCTGACAGGCTTCCGCTAAGGTCGGCCGTCCGGTCTCCTGCCGCCATCGCTCGGCTCGTCGGAGATGGTTGGGGTCGAGATCCGTTCCCGCGGCCACATTGGCGCAGATTTGCAGATCAAGCACGTTGGTGTTATGGTCACAGTTCAGATCGCCGTCCTCCCCGGTACAGAGCGCTGAAGGGTCCCCCACCCATTCGACCACGTTCGAGATATCCGACAGGTTGTTGGCGGCATCCCAGGTCTTGATGGCGAAGGTGAACCGAGGGGCTGGCGGCAACGCCCGCAAAGGCACCGTGATTTCTTGCCGTGAACCGCCCGGCCTGGGAATTGAAACGGACGGGGGGAGCGGCTCCGCCGCCCAGAAGGGACGTAAGGTCCGAACCTGCGCCGGGGGTAATCGTCGCCAATCGGCATATTCCACCAAGGTGAGTGTGGAGAACCGGACATCGTAACGGTCCATTCCGGAGCCGTCGTCTCGAGGGGCGGTCCAGGTTAAGCGGATGCGGTCGGGTCCCACCGGGGTGAGCCGGAGATCGCTGATGGTCGTCGGTGGCGTAACATCGGCCTGCGGCGCCCCATCGGTGTTTTCATTTCGGCGAACCCGTTGGATGTAGAGGAACGGCTGCAGAAACGGATGATCGGCCGGGCTGCCGGCCGTGATGAGCCCACCGCCGCCAAATAGATTGGTCGGAATTCCGGACCAATGGCGATCCCAGACAAATTTCCCATGGTCGTAGAACTCCTGCCGGCCGGTGAGATCGTAGACAAACGGGGTTAACCATTCGGTGCCAGGGAAGGCGTTGTGGTTGTACACCTGGCCTTCGGGGATCTGTTCCAATTCATAGGGGCTGCCGCAGGCATCGCGTGGTAGGTATCTGCCCCATTCAGAGGAGTACCCGGTTCCGGTATAGGGCGGCCGGCTTTCGGTGCGATAGCACGGGGGACCCAGTTCTCGAGACACCCAGAGGCCTAACCCATACATCAAATCCCGCGCCCGTTCGATTTGGAAATCCTCCACCACCCGATAGAGCCTACTCATGGTGATCCCTTCCATAAACGGGATCGCTTCATACCCCGGTCTGCCGAACTGCGTGCGTTGATCGCTCCCCGGAAAGCCGTCCGCGGTATCCTTCAGCCATCCTTCCTGCATGTTGAGGCGCCCGGACCGGTTCATGACCCAGTCCAACTGTGCCTTGAGATACCTGGGATACGAGGGGTCAGGGTTCACTTCATACGCCTGTGCCTCCAGGAACATCCCATGACCCCAGTGGCGGTCCGCAGGGTAGGGGGCATCGTCCATAAACCCTTTGGCGTACTCACCCCACATGTGGAGCGTCTCCTTAAAGAGGGGATCCCCCGTCAGGTAATAGGCTTCGCTGATTTGTGGAAACCGATGATGGGATAACACTTGATGGAGACTGAAAAGTGTCGCACCCCTGGCAGAATACCCCGGGAACACCACAACCCGCCCGACCCGTGAAAGGGTCCCTGTGAGAATGAAGTTCCGGTAGGCCTCCCCGTACAGCGTGCTGCCCCCGGGGGAACGGAACATGACCCGATTTGCGTCATCCGCGGGATGATCCATCCAATACCCTCGGTACTCTTCCTGCGGTCCAGTGTCTGGTTCGGGCCAGGCGTTGATTTGATCGCTGATCCAATGGGATGAGGCCAACGTGGCTTCAAAGCGGACATAATGGGCCGACCAATCGTAGTCCTGGGACCTGACGAACGCTAAGAAGGGGCTGGCCGCGTTCCAATGCTCTCCCCCTGAGGAGTATCCATCGGCATCATCGCTTACATTCCGACCCCAATTCAGCCACCCCGTGTTTCTCCGACACACCCCATGGTACTCTCTGCCATCGTCACTGAGCACACAGCGATTGACGTTCCACGAGGGTCGGTAGCCGGGCGCATCCAACAGACTTTCCCCCAATCTCAAGGGGGCGATATAGGGTCCCTCCCAGGCTTTGGTCGCAATCAGGGCATCGAGGTCGGGCACCCCGACCAACGGCTTATCCATCATGGCCGCCGCTTGGGCAATGCCCGCGTTGGCCTCTGAGGCGCTGCCGGTATGGAAATAGTACACCAGGTACCACGTCTTTCTGGTGAAGAGCTCCAGCCAGTACGGTTGATCGCTATATTCCGGCGCCCACAGCGCGTTGATGAGCGCCCCATCTTGCATGCTGAAACTTCTGGGGTACTGTTGGGCCGCATGCTCAGCGGCTATGGTCACCCCCCACATTCCCCCCCCCGTTGGGCGCGGCCCTGAGAGATCCGCCCAATTGCCCGCCCAACTGTCGCTCTCTCGCTGGAGGACGCCGGCGTCCTGCCGGATCTCATAGCGGCGGTAGTCGGATTGGTAGAGGGTCAGTTTCATGCCAGCCGTCATGCTGCGCTGGAAGGAGCCGGAGGGATCAAGGGGATTTGTACCGAAGGAGGCGGTTGAGTTCGATCCTAGATTGAGGGTCGTGCGGAAGACCAGCGACCGGACGGGCCACGACTTGGGTCGAGGGTCGCTCTGGTACGGGCCTTCCGCGATGCCGTTCCTGGCCGCTTTGAGACTGTAGGTGATTTTCACATAAGGAGAGTTCGCAAAGGCATAGATCCGCATCACGTAGTCGTAGAGTCCGCTGGGATCGCCGCCCTCCCCCCGGGGTTTGTGCGTCCCCTCGATGCGGATACAGACCCGCAAGGGGTTGGCGTCTTCGATGCCCATACTCTTGACCGAGTCGGCGGTGGAGGAATAATGGGGGACGTTGTCGGCGATGCCCAACTGGCTGAAGGGCCGACTGTGCAGAACGACCCCGTCGTCCAACCGCGTGCGGGAGTCCACCAGCAGCGTACTATCCGGGTAACGGTCGTTGGGGTCGAGCCAGACCTGTTCAAAGAGGGCGAAGGCGTTGCGGTTCAGGGTGAATTTCAGGACCCCCGTGGTCACGGTACAGCGGGTCTCATCACAGGAGGCCCTCACCCGCTCGGAGGGGTTGTCGCTACCCGAGGCCCGCTGTCCCCGACCGACGCTGACCTGCGTGTCCAGCCTGACCCATTTCACCGGTCCGCGTGAGCCGTCCGGCGTGCCCCACCAGGCGATTGGCGTGCAATGGCCCGAAAAACCACTCAGGCTACACGACCCGGAGGTGCTTGGGCCATTGTCCCGCCGGCCGAAGGGAAGGCCCGCGCTCACTGGTTCGCGGGTTCTCGCGACGAACCCAGGTTCCACCATCGTTAATCGGGGATCGCTCGCCCACACGGTTGTCCCCAGGCTTGCGAGGAGGAGCCCTACCCAGCAAAGCGGTTGTCGCTCTCGAGACATGGAGAAACTCCTTTATTTATCAACTCCTTACTATTCTTCTAGCCAACTCGTCACAGGCCTCTGAGAGGGTGGTGCGACCACTCTCCTGCCGCCATCGCTCGGCTCGCCGCCGGTGATCCGGATCGCGGTCCACATTGGTCGCGACATTCACACAGATCTGCAGATCCACCACATTGGTCAGACCATCGCAATTCAAATCCCCATCCTGACCCGTGCAGGAAGTGCCGTCCGGATTGACGAGGGTATCGGCGGTGACGGTTTGATTCCCCGCACGGTCCTTCGCGCGGATGGCAAAATGGGTGGGTTTATTCGGCGGGAGATTTTGAAGCACCACCGAGTGGTCCAAAGAATAATCAGATTCCATAGCGGACCAGCGCGGATATCTCGTATAGACAATTCCTCGATCCATGAACCGTTCCGGTGCCGCATCAACCCCGTGATGCACAATCCCTAAAGTCGGCTTCTGGGTGCGCCAATTCACTCGGAGGGCGGTGGGGTTCACCCGGTTCGTCGAGACTTGGCTGATGACCGGCGCTTGATCATCCGAATCTTCCGGACCGGGATCGATCGGGCTTCGATTTCCCTTCAGTGATAAGCGGCGAACCCAATATTTGAGGGCGCGCAAATCATTGCCTGTGATTTCCGGGCGCGGCACGACTCCGGCCATTCCGTTTCGTATGTAGGCTTCTAACCGAGCATCGTCCCAATCCGCCATATCATCAAAATTGGCAATGTTCCGGAAGCGACTAAACCCCCGGGGTCCATGGAGGATAGAAAAAGCCGGTCGCGATCCAATGGGGAATCCTCGAACCGACCCGGTT
>JACPXA010000120.1 GCA_016196785.1 Elusimicrobiota bacterium | reverse complement strand
CGGGTGAGGGTGTAGGAGAGAGTGAGCCGCGGGGGTGGTTGCTGGCTGAAGCTGTACCCGACACTGGCGATCACCTCCCCGAGGCCGTTTTTCCACTGAACCGTCCCGCTGGCGTGTCCGACGCTGGGCTTGAACACCCCCCACTGGTGGAAGCTGGAAGCCCAGAGGCCGTGGCAATCCTCCACCGTCGTCTTTTTGTCCCACCGGCTCATCAATAATCTGCCCTCAAACTTTCCTAAATCGCCTGGGAATTGTCAGTGTTTGTCAGAGCGCCACGCACGATCTCCGCCCAGACACCGGCTCCTGTCAAATCGGATTTTCTGCGAAACGAAGCCATTTTCAAGCTTCGTCCAGTACGAAGGGAGGTGGAATAGTCTCCCCGCTGCGGCTTCGCTGAACCCGTTCAAGCTGGTGCATGGCCCGGTACAGGCTGCGCTCAATGTGGGCTTCGTAGCGGATGATCTTATCGTAGGTTTTCTCGGAAACGGCCTCGCCCAGCGTCGGTTTTGGCTTCTCATCCAGGTTGAACCTCGCCCAGAGGCGCTGCGACTCCTCCAGGTCGGCCTTGAATAGCTCCCGCTCAAAGCGGAGAATACGTTGCAACCGCCAAGCGGCGGCCACGATCCGCACCATCAGCAGCTCCTCCAAAGCCCCCTGAGGGCGCAGTTCCTCGCGCAGGCGGTTGGAAAACTGTTGCAGCGCCCCCTTATCCTCCCTGGGAACAAGCAACTCTTTGCTCAACAGGCCGTGCCTGACCGCATTGAGCTTGGCAACTGCCTTGCCCTCATCGGTTTTCGGCCCCGTGGATTTCTCTGCGTTCTGCTGATTCGCCTCAAGTTGTTTCTCCGTTGCCATGCTGACTTTTCCCCTCCGTTTCTGTTTCCGTCTCCGTTTCCAATTCCTGCGATGGAGACAGATTCGGTTTCCATCGGTAGAAGGCGGCCTTGCCGCCCCTGCCGCCTTCCGGCTTGCGATCCTGCCGTTCCACCTGGCCTTCGACTTCCAGGGTCTTGAGGGTTTCGTCCGCAGCCTTCTCGGACACCTCCGCCTCCTTGGCCTGCTCAATCAGCTCTTTCCTGGCGATCCAGTCTCCGCCTCGTAAGGCCGCGGCAAGGAACTCGCGGGCGGCCTCAAGCCGGGCCTGTTGTTTAAGGGCTTCCGCCTCACCGGCGTAGGCCACGGTCGTAGTTCCTTGCTCCCGGTCCTCGATTTTGACGACAAAAGCGGGAACCGACTCGTCGTATCTGGATTTGGAGTGCTCAACGATCAGGGCCTCCTCCTTGCGTTGGAGGGAAAGCAAGGAATCCACGAAAGCGGCTTTCTCGCTGCTGCCCCGAAGGAGCAGATCCAGGCTGGTCCCGAAATGCCCCGGCTTGCGCTGGTGATCGGCGAACAGGAAGGCGCAGCCGAACTCCCGGATGAGGTTCTTGACGACGTTGAACACCTGGGCCATCTCGGAGGCCGAGTTCTCCTCGGCTCTGTGAACCCGGATGAGAGAGTCAATCACGACTAACCCTGGGCGCAATGCCTCCAAGAGCCGCCACAACTGCTCCGCGGAGGCCGGGTCAGTCAAACAAAGGCCCTGCCCAACGCAGAAGTGCAGGTCAAGCCCTTCTCGCTGAAGCTTCTTGCCCCCCAGGAGCTTGTGGAGGCGCTTTCGCAGTAAGCCGGGAGAAGATTCCTCATCCATGTAGAGCACACGGAGAGGGCTGGTGGGGAACTGCCCCAGCCACTTTCCCCCTCTGGCGCACTCAATGGCCAGGTCCAGGAGCATCCAGGATTTGCCGTACCCGGCTGGGCCGGCCAGGATGCCCGCCCCTTCCTTGGGTAGGATGCGTTCTACGCACCACTCGACGGTCTGTCCGCCGGACTCTAGGAAAACGGCCAAGGGCAGGGCTTGAAGCGGCTTCGATTCCGTTTCCGTCGCTCCACTATTATGGGGAGAGGACGGAGACGATTTCCCAGCGGGGTAACGGCGGTAGATGCCTTCCACCTCTCGCCGCAGCTCGGCCAGAGGGAAGCCGCTTCTTTCCGCATGAGGCGCCAGTAGCATGAGAATATCGGCTGCTTCCCAGCCGTCTCTATGGAGCCGGCCCGTAATCCGGGCAAAGGTGTCGTTCCGATTCCCCTGGAATAAAGCCTCCAATGCTTCAGCAATCCAACCCGGCTCATTGGCCCCTCTGGGGAGAGAGGAAGAGTCGCAGGTCAGGCCGTTTAATTCGACGAGGTGGTCCATTACAGAAGTCGGGGTCACTCTCAGTTGGTCAACTTGCTCCACCCCTGTGATGACGGGCTTATCCTCCAGGTCCACGAAAACGGTTCGGGTGGGCATATCTTTCCCGAAGAAGGGCAGGTTGATAAAATTCCCGTAGGACGTAGTGGGAGTGGTGCAGTCCTGTTTTGGAAAGACCTCACAGGAAAACCCACACTCCTTCAGGATCATTGCGATGGCTGCTCGGGCCTTGGCCGCCAGATACAGTTGCTCGAAGAAAATCCATACGTGGTATCCCTTGCTCTTGGAGCGTTCAATGTGGGCCAGGAGTCCATAATGCTGGCACCGGACGGCAAACAGCCGGGCCTTCTCAAAATCCCCGTCGTCGATGTCAATGGCGATCCAGCAGGTGTAGCCCTGGTTGACCAGAGGATAAACCCCTACACGGCGCTCTCCTTTTAGGTGGGCCAGGTAGACGGAGGCCGTCAGAGGTTCCTTGACGCATTCTTTTTCGTGGCCGTAGACATCCTGTCGGCCCGAAAACAGATCAATGAAGCGGCTGAGGGTTCCTTGAGTTATCGTCTGTGAGGCCGTCCCTATTGTTGCATCGTCCATTGCATCGCTCCTCTCTCTCGTGAATCCGTATCAGCACCTTCATCAGCCCGATCATGTTGGTAGCGATCTCTTGGGCATCGCTGAGACTTAATGGCTCTGGTGAATTTGGTCCCCAGACACGGGCCGTTTCTCTCAGGAAGCTCTCGTCGAAGGACACGGCTTTTCCTCTGGCCGATGCAAGAGATCCCTCAGGAGATTGGCGGCCTTGTTGTAGCTGAACAGATTGACCGTAAGCCGGCGTTGGTGAAAGAGGTCTACGAGGCGCTGGACATCGGCTTCCCGCTCAGGGGGGTACTGGATGACGATCAACCGCTTGCCGTCCACGCAAGGACTCGGCGTAATCCGGCCAAGGGCGCTGCCTGGAATCTCCGCCAACAAAGCGCTGGCCAAGGGAAGATTGACCGTCTGGAAATCGCCCCTTTCCTCTCTCACTGTGTCCATCTCCCCGCTCCCCGAATTCCCGATGCAAAAACAAAAGCCAAGGCCCGGCCTTATACCGGGAACCCTGGCTTCACTTCCCCGCCGGATGGCGGTTGGCTTACTTCAGGTTCAGTCCAGCTACAACAGCGTTAATTTCTTGCTTCCGGTGATTTTCAAGTGGTACCGCTTCACCTCTCGTCCTTTCGTGGTACCCAAAACTGTTACGATCCGTGGCGGATCAAGGGGCAGCTCCACCTCCCCGGTGGAAGGCTCCAGCCGAATGCGCCGCTTCGTTTGGTCCGGGGAAAGGAAAGTCTGATCCATCGCGTTACCTGCCTCCCCCTCGGTGCGCTCGTCGTTTCGATGCCGCGGCCTGCTTCGGGCGCATCCGCTCCTGAAGCTCGCCGATTTGCTTCTGGGAATAGAACCGCCAACGGGCATGGTTCTTGAAAGGCCTGACCATTCCCCGCTTTTCCCACCGGAGCAGCGTGGAACGGGAAATCTTCAGGAGCGTTAGCGCATCTCCGATCTGAAGCAATGGATTCATTGTTTGCCTTTCCCTTGCAGCGCCTCGTTCAGGCGATCCAAAAATCGGAGCGGAGAATGCGATTCCTCCCCGGGCAGTTCTCCTTCGATTTGTTGGCGCTTGACGGCCTGCATCAAAGGGCTCCCGAACTGCTCGGTCATCTGGTCTACGACGAGGTTAAAGAGGACGTTTTCCAGAAGGACACGGCCCTGGTCATCCTTCCAGGGAAGTTGAGGATAGATCTCGACGGCTTCGAAGAAAAAGCATCCTTCCCGCACGGCTTGAAAACTTGCCCCGTTCTTACCCAAGAAGAAGGCCAGGATGAAAATGACCCTGTCTACTTCCGAATACATAGGCCCCACTTTGCCCTGCCAATTCCTCTCCTTCTCGGGGCGGAGGATCTTCAGGGCTTCCAATTGAGACAGGAGGCTCTTTTTTGCTTTCTCTACGCCCTTGACCTCAAAGAGAGGACCTCGGCGGTCCACTTGGGGGCTTCTGAAGTGGAGCCGCATCGTGGGGCTTAGGGAAACATCGCCGGCCGAGATGAGAAGCACCTCTCGGCCGTGAAGCGGTCGCCGCCTCGGCCTGTAATCCAGCGCCATGAATCTCCTCACCTCCATCTCCAACTCCGTCCTTCGCCGGAGGCACCGTACCATCCACGGCAAGAGGTGCATGGAAAGAAGGGAGCGCTTGGGAGCTTCGAGATCCTTGGCATGTTCCTTGAACCAAGTTTTGATCTCCTCAATCGAAAGCCTGCTGTTGGCCAGTTCCCTGATGGCCCTGATCTTATGGAGGTCATACTCCGTGTACCGCCTTTGTCCCCCTTCGCTCGACAGCGAAGGCTCCAGAAGCTCTTGCCGTTCCCAGAACCGAAGGGTGCTGGCTGTCAGATCCGGGTATTCCTCCCTGAGCAGCTTAACAACCTCTCCGATTCGGTAGCCCGTTTCCGTCTTTTCCATCATTCCGTCTCTCATCTTAATCTGGGTGGCCCGCCACTATTAAACCGATTACTTAATCTAAGCATAGTAACGTACTTCAACTTTGTCAAGCTCTTTTTCGGCAGAGTCTTTTGGGCCAGAGGGTCTTTCCCGGGCGATTTTCTCCCGACATTTTAGCCGGCGGTAGGGTATACTTGTTTTAAACCTCGAAAGGGCAAACTACCCGAAAGGGTAGGGCGCAAAACCTACGGGTCCTTCCACTTCAAGGACGGCCGGGTTGCCGAAGGGAAGACGGCGATCCGGCCGTTTCACTTCTGTGGAAGGACAAAAATCAATTGAACAGATCGATGCTTAAATTTGGTAGCCGATCTTTGGCCCTTTTCCTATCTCTGAGCCTCGGTCTGCCTGAATCTGCTTTTGCCCTTCGGAACCAACAGAAGGAAGATCCATCCCAACTCTCTGGTCTTGAAGAAGCCCTCAAAGATCCCGCAAAGGCTTTCCAGCAACTGGCCCAGATGATTACGCCGTCCCCATCTCAGACTCGAACTGTCGGTCCAAAGGCGGAGCTGGTTGCTGCTCTACAGGTTACATCCAGCCACCCTGCCGCCGGTGCGGAAGAGGATCAACATTCCACATCGGCCTCGGATTGGATGCCCGGGCGCCTCCACGTTAGTCCGGAAGCGATCGGGCGTCTGATCAGCCTTGATTTGAAGCTCCTGATCAGCGACTACGATGGCACGCTCGAGGTGAACCGAGTTTTCCAGCGCAGTCTGGAACGGCGCGTTTTGTATCCGTTCTACGTCGCAGGGACGACACCGTCCCCCGAGCAGGTGCGGGCGTTCGATAACCTTCTGGATGACAGGAACCAACGGTTCGATGCTCTCTACGAGTGGGTAGGAGAGCATCGGTTGGATAGGACCGCGCCGTACCCATCTCGGGAGGAGATGTTTGCGGTGTATCTTCAACAGGCGAGGGGTGAGCTGGAAGGGCCAGGGGGGGAGATCGCCTCAACCTTACGATTGATCCCCTCCGCCAGGGAATTGTTCGGCGGCCTCACTCGACACAAGGTCGCATTCATCATCGCCACCAACGATTTCACGTCCGTGAAGCAGCTCCAACTTCGCCGGAACGGGTTCGATGTCTATGTCCGTTCCGAGGATGTGCACGGTTTGAGTGATTCAGGCACGGACAAGCTGTCTAAGGAGGAAGTTCTTCGGCAGGCGATGGCATCCCGCGGCTTTACATCACACCAGATCGCCATGCTGGGGGACACAGTCCAGGAAGTGTGGGCCGCCCGCGCGACCGGTGTGCTCTCCCTGGCGATTGCGGAGTCCGCTGTCGCCCGGGCTGCGCTGCTCGATGCCGGCGCGGACATCGTTATGGATGGTGACTACAACCAGTGGCGCGAGCTCCTCGAGTTGTTGTTTCTGACTGTTCCGGCAACGAAAGCTGAAGGGTCAGACGAACAGCAAGGCGAAGAGTCGTGCATCTCGCGGGCTCTGGAAGAGCGCTATAAGGCGGTGATCGATGCGCAATCTCATGAGAGGGCTGCGGATCGATACGCCGCCGTGCCCGTTGCCCCTCAGGACCTCAAGGACTTAGCCAGCTTACTGATTCTGCAAGTCCTACTCTTGCATCGCAGGGGTAAGACGGTCAAGATGCATCCCCAGGGATTCCTCCAGATGAACCTAACAGACTTCGCTCGTTGGCAGCGATCTGGCGGTGGGCTCAGGTTTCACATCTGGGATCCGACGCTTCCGAAGCCTGACGCAATCTTCAACCGATGGCATAAGCATAATTTTAAATCGAACAGTATCGTCATGCTCGGTCGCATGGCTGACGAGATTTATGATGTGGTTCCGGCCGGAACAGCAGGGGCAGTGGGGCCGGTGCGGAGGAAGTACGCCACGCCGATGTACACAAACATTACGCCAACCGATGAATTGGTCCAGATTCAGAAACGTTTGGAGCGTCCGATTCCTACCGGGGGGTTGGTATATTATCCAATTGAAGACTACCATCTGACCGTGCCATCAGGAGAACTAACCGCGACCCTCTTCTATAAGCATGACTGGGGTGAAAGCCAGGAGCCGGGCTTCGCCATTGGCCCAGAGAAAGTGCCCGACCTTGGACAGCGTCAAGATCGCCGCACCTATTCTCGAGATCTCGCGCTGGGCGCAGTCCACCGCGTCATGACACAATTGGCTCGGACATATGGTCTTGGCGACGTGCCAGCATTCGAACCTCAACAATCTGCCCAATCTCCGGCTGGTTTGGAAGAGCGCATTCCACTGGCTCCCGGTCTAACCACGAAGAAAGTAATTTTTATCACGCCAGACATGGCGAGCCCGCAGTTGTTTCAAAGCCTGAAGACCTTCAAGCCGGTGCCCGGAGAGCAGCTCCCTCTGGTTGTTTTTGCTGAACATGATTTTCATGTCGAGGAGATTCAGGGATGGTTGAATCAGGCGGGTTTAAAGGCGCTTGAGATCGTCAACGTCAAGAAGGAGGTTGACGAGCATAAAGGTTGGGACCTCTTTGACGTGGTCGCCGCCAAACAGGCGGGATACTACCTCAGCACCGGCGCCGACATCCACACCATCTGGTTCTTCGAGGACTTGAAAGGTTTGGGCAGATTCCTCGGCATTGCCCCGATCCACATTCAGCTTTGGGAGAAGTCCCTCGAACGCCAGTTTGGCACCCAAGCGTAAAAGTGATCCAACGCGATGGAATCTGTGATACACTCGTAGTGAGGTCATGACAATGCAGACGGTTGAAATACCTGTCAGGTTGTTGCATCGCATTATGGAAACGGAGCGGACGCTGGTTTCGGTTTCCGACGAGCTGGAGGACTTTCTCTCAGCTCACGATCCGACATTCCTGAAGAAGATGCGTTCGGCCCGTCGAGAGCATCGGGCCGAGAAGACCCGCTCCTTGCAGGAATTCTTGGCTGCCTAATTGTGGCCAAGCTCCAGCTTCGGACCACCCCTTCTTTTGAGCGTGACTTTAAGCGTTTAGATCCTTCCGTTAGGCGTAGAATCCTCGAACGTTTAGACTGGTTGGCGGACCACCCCGACCAAATCGGAACTCCGATGAGATACCTTCCCTCCGAGTTGAAGGGCCTGCATAAATTCCGAGCGGGAGATTATCGCGTCTTATTCTGGCCGGATCTTCGGACCCAGACGATCACCCTGTACGGGGTAGACCACCGCCGCTCGGTTTATGGGCATCTCCATTAGCGAATTTCTCGAATCGGCTCAAAATGAGCCGAAAATGAGCTGATTGTGACCCGAATGACCCGAATTGCTAAAAGGGCGGGTCAGCCTACCCGTTCGGCGGCCAGGGCGGGGATTCGGTCGGCCAAGGCCTTGACCTCGGGCAGGGTCATAAAAGTTCGAAGATCGTCCGCCCAGGGACCCTGCTTTCTTTAATAATTCCGGATTTTCTGTGCTGAGCGAGTCATAATATGATATATTTACATTGTAAATACAATGTCAGAGATGAGGGTTCTTACCGTTTGCCACTGTTTTCGAGAGAGTGACTCGATTATTCGGATCATTTCGGCTCGAAGAGCTACTCGGAAGGAAATTGAGCGTTATGAGGAGGGAGAAAGATGAGAGCAGAATACGGTTTTTCAAAACTCAAGGGAAGACGGAACCCATATGCCAAGGCGCTGAAGAAGCAGGTGACCATTCGCTTGGGATCGGATGTTATCGCCTATTTTAAGTCCATGGCAGGCAAGGTGGGCGTTCCTTATCAAAGTCTGATTAACATTTATTTGCGAGATTGCGCTGAACATCATCGTAAATTGACTTGGGCTGCTTGATGCGCCCGATTGACAAAACTACGGCTCGGTATCACCCTCTCTGCCAATATGTATGAGACAGTGGCACTCTGGAATTTAACGAGCAGAGGGTGAAGGAGGCAAATGGTCAACGTCAGAAGCGAAGGCATCATTCTCGAGAGTTCAGAAAACAGATTCGATAATCAGGCGGTCTTAAATCCCGCCTGCATCGAGGCCGGCGGCGTCACCCACATGTTTTACAGGGCTGTCCGGCGGGGAGACAGGGTTTCTTCGATCGGCTATTGTCAGTTAGACGGCAACCGGGTTGTCAAGAGGTCGAACAAGCCGGTTCTTTTCCCCGAACAGGATTACGAAAAGATGGGAATCGAGGACCCGCGGGTCGTCTTCCTGGAAGGTATTTATTATCTGTTTTATACCGTTTACGACGGGGGAAATGCCCTGTTCGCTTACGCGACAAGCGCGGACCTCATCTGCTTCACCAAGCGGGGGGTCATCTCCCCGCGGATCACCTATGCCGAAGCGGCCCGTCTCTTTAGTCTTTCGAAGGCCAAGTTGATGGAGAGGTATTTCTTCTTCGATTCCTACATCAGGGACAGGGAGGGCGACGGCATCCTGTTGTGGGAGAAAGACGCGTTCATCTTCCCAAAAAAAATCAACAACCGATTCGCGCTGGTCCACCGCGTGCTTCCGGGGATCCAGGTCATCTATCTCGACGATTTCAAAGACTTGACCGACGATTATTGGAGAGATCACCTCCGGAATCTGGGCGATCACGTGCTGCTCGATCCCAAGTACCGGTTTGAAAGCAGGAACATCGGAGGCGGATGCCCGCCCATTGAGACGAAGGACGGGTGGCTGTTGATTTATCACGCCGTGGAGGACTTGCGCGGCGGCAAGATTTACCACGCGGCGGCGGCGCTGCTCGACCTGGCGGATCCCGCGAAGGTGATCGGCCGGATGAAAACCCCCCTGTTTTCCCCGGCCGAACCGTGGGAGAAGCGGGGCGATGTCAACAACGTCGTTTTCCCCACAGGCGCCGTGGTCAAAGGGGGCAGGCTCACTCTCTATTACGGCGCGGCGGACAAGCTCATCGCGGCAAAGTCCGTTGATCTTGAAGAGCTTGTTAGCGAATTGAAAGATAACCCGTGAAGATCGTCTATTTGTCCAGCTTTCCGCCCAGGGAGTGCGGCATCGCGACCTTCACCGCGGACCTGACGGACGCCATGGATGATCTACTCGAATCCGTCGTCGAGTCGAGGATCGCCGCGGTGAACACCGATGCCGTCTCGCGCTACCACTACCCGCGCAAAGTGCTTTTTCAGATCGATCCGCATTCCGAGCGGGACTACCTCCGGACCGCCGAAAGCATCAATGGGATGGGCGACGTCAAGCTGGTCAATGTCCAGCATGAGTTCGGCCTCTTCGGGGGCGGATACGGCTCAAACATCCTTTCCTTTCTGGGGGCGCTCAAAAAGCCGTCCATCGTGACTTTCCACGCCGTCCTCCCCTCGCCGGACAGCGAGCTCCACCGCATCGTCCGTTCGATCGCCGAGACGGCGAGCGGCGTGACGGCGATGACGAACCTCTCGCGCGAGATACTGATCCGCGAATACGGCATCGATGAAAAAAAGATCTCCGTGATCCCGCACGGGATCCACGCCGTGCCCTACAGCTCCAGCGCCAAGCCTAAGGCGGCTTTGGGGCTCTCCGGAAAGGTCAGCCTGTTGACCTTTGGGTTCCTGAGCCGTGGGAAAGGTCTTGAATACGTCATCGAGGCACTGCCCGGGGTCGTGAAGGCGCATCCGGACCTGACGTACATCGTTTTGGGCGTGACTCACCCGAATGTCTTGAAAGAAGAAGGCGAGAGCTACCGCAACTCGCTGATCCAAAAGGTCCGCGATCTCGGCCTTTCCTCCCACGTGAGCTTTTATAACGAATACGCTTCTCTGAGCAGCCTGCTTCAGTTTTTGCAGGCCGCGGACATCTACATCTCCACCTCTCTGAATCCGAACCAAGCTGTTTCAGGGACGCTCTCCTACGCGCTGGGATCCGGGAGGCCGGTCATTTCCACCCCTTTCGCGCAGGCCAGGGAGATCATCACGCCGGAATCCGGGCTGCTGGTCAAATTCAGGGACCCGGACTCTTATGCTGGGGCGCTCACGGCGCTTTTGAAAGATCCCCTCCGGAGAGAGCAATTGGGGAAGAACGCCTATTTCAGAACGCGCAACATGACCTGGGAGAACGTCGCGATCGAGTATTCGAAGCTTTTTTCCAAATATTCCGGCGAGCTCGCTGAGGTCAACAAGCGCAAAAGAACCCCCCGCGTCAACCTGAGCCACCTGTTCCGCCTGACCGACGATTTCGGGATCATCCAATTCTCCTGGCTCTCCCTGCCGGACGTCGCGTCGGGCTATACGGTGGATGACAACGCGCGCGCCCTGATCGTTATCTGTCTGCGCTGCGGCGATAAGGATAAGCAAGAGAGCCTGCTCAAGCGCGCCGGGATCTATCTGCGCTTCATTGAATACGCGCTGGGAGGGGACGGCCTCTTTGGGAACTATGTGAAATCCGATAGGACGATCAACAGCGAGCTGAATCGGAATGAGAACCTTGAGGACACGAACGGCCGGGCCCTCTGGGCGTTGGCGGTTGCCGCTGCGGCCGAGCACCTGCCCGAAAACCTGAAAGATAAGGCGCTCTCCCTGTTCAGGAAGAGAATGGAAAACCATGAGATGTTCGAATCGCCCAGGGCCGCGGCCTTTTATGTCAAGGGCCTTTGCCTCCTTTTGAAAGCGAAGAGGCCCGTCGGCGGAAATGATTTAAACGGGGCGCTGATCCGTCATTGCGACCGGCTGGTTTCGCTTTATCGCGGCGCGTCTGCCGAGGAATGGCCGTGGTTTGAGAATTACCTGACGTATTCAAACGCGGTTTTTCCGGAGGCCCTTCTCTTGGGGCATCAGCAGACGGGCAACAGCGAGTACCTGGAGATCGGCACCAAGACCCTGGATTTCCTGATCCGGCAGACGTTCATCGGCGGAATCTACGCGCCGATCGGCCAGG
>JACPXA010000135.1 GCA_016196785.1 Elusimicrobiota bacterium | reverse complement strand
GGCGATGGTCCGGCTCGCAATCCGCGGCAACCCGGCCTTCTCGGTCAGCGACTGGGAGATGCGTCAAGCCCGTCCCTCCTACACCCATGAGACCATCCGACACTTTCAGCGGCGATTCCCGAGGGCCACGCTGTATTTCCTTATTGGGACAGACACCCTCAGGGAGATTGATACGTGGGCGGCGGGTCGCCAGATTCTTGCGCTCTGTCCATTCCTGGTCGGCGGGCGGCCAGAGGCATTCCCCCGGCAGCTCTCCCCATTGCTGCGGCGGCGGGTCCATTGGCTCACCAATCCCCTGATAAACCTCAACGCAACGACCCTGCGGGCCATGTCTCGGAGGGGAACTTCCCTTCGGTACTTGGTCCCCGACTCGGTGGCGGCGTATATCCACCGTCATCGGTTGTATTGTTAGCGCGGAATGACTAGAACTCCTCCCGAAACCATGCTTGGTAAGCGAAGCCTCGGGGGGCGCGCCGAGGCCAGGAAGGCGAGCGACGGCATACTTGACAACGGAACGGTATGCCGAGCGAGCCTGACGCCGCCGCAGGCCGCCCTCCCGAGGCTGTAGCCCGAGGAGGGTTTCGGGATGAGTTCTAAGCGCTGGCGTCGAGTGGGATGGTTCGGGGTATTACTCCTCCTCCTGTTTTTCGGTTCCCTGGTGATTTCCCTGCCCTGGCCACGCCCCGGATGGCGCCTCCAGGACCGGCGCCGCCGGGCACACTGGGACATCCCAGCCGTGTGGCGCTTTGCCCGAGGTGAGCGAGTGACGGGACTCCTCTTCGTGACCGACCCAGTCTCGAGTTCGCCGCCATTGGTTGGGAGTGGCCCCGGAATGATCTTCTTGGCAGTGTACACCTCTCAAATGCGGTTCCTGGATCTCCTCTCCCTCCCGTGGGAAACCCAGGTGCACCTGCCCGGGCCAGACGTCGTGAAGCCATTGGGGGAGTTCTACGCCGAGGAATATCAGCGGTCCCAGGGAGACCTCCGAGCCGCTGCGGAACGGCTCTGCCGGACGATTGAAGGGCTGGTTTCGTCCGAGCAGCGGGATGTGCGGATTGATTATTTTGTCCAGATCCGTGGAGAGGGGTTCGGCGCCCTCATCGGTAGCTTGGGTGGGACCCAGTCAGTGGAATTTTTGCATGGGCCGGACTCCGAGTGGCGCGGTCAGGTGTTGGTGAAACAGTGCCTTCAACGGCTGCAGGATCCGCGGTGGTTCCTTCGGCTCGCTCGATCCTGGCCGGTGGTCCGACGTGGCGGGATCACGAACGGAACCTTGTGGGACCTCGCCCATTTTGTGTTAGAGGCTCGAGGATTGAACGGATCGAATATCCGATTCTTCCAACTGCCGGGACGTTGGATGAAGGGACGGTGGTATCCCAATCCCCCGTTGATCCCCCAAACGATGGAGGCGCTCTTCGGGATGGTCCCCACCCCTTCGGCAGCGTCCACGCAGCCTCCGGCAGGCCAACTTCCAGTCCATCGCCAAGCCACCACGGTTGAGGTCTGGAACGCCTCAACCCAAGCCCGCTTGGCCTACGAGGTCACCTTGCGCTTGCGTTCCTATGGATTTGATGTGGTGACGTTTGGGAACTATTCAACTCGCCAACATCGCACCCTCGTCATTGACCGGATCGGCAATGTCTGGACCGCTCACACGGTAGCCCGGCTCCTCCAAG
The DNA here is from genome assembly GCA_016196785.1 of Elusimicrobiota bacterium. GTDB lineage: Bacteria > Elusimicrobiota > Elusimicrobia > 2-01-FULL-59-12 > JACPXA01 > JACPXA01. The sequence goes on along the minus strand of JACPXA010000135.1, from coordinate 5,754 downwards.
CCACTGATGCCGACGTCGTGACCCGCGTGGATACCGCGCGGTTGGTGGACATCTCCGTGATTTTGGGGGAGGACTATCGAACGAACGGCGAGGCTGACCCCCCAAGGCCGTGAAGAGGGTCAACTTTCGAGAGGTGGCAAAGACAGCCGCTCGGTTAGCTCACACGAAACACGCGGAGGCCATCGTTGCGCTGGATGTCCGACGCCAGACGGTCCTCGCGGAGTATTTTGTCATTGCGACAGTCCATTCCCCCGCGCAGATGCGCGCCGTGCAAGACTCCCTGATCCAGCACTTCCGGTCCCAAGGGGTCACGCTGCTTCGACGTGAGGGGGAACCATCAGCCCGATGGATGGTCCTCGATTACGGAGGGGTCGTCATGCACCTGCTGCACCCGCAGGTGCGTCGCTTCTATCGTCTGGACCAGTTGTGGGACGGCGCCCGCCATATCGCGTGGCGCCAAGGGCCCTGAACGGTATGCCGTCGCTCGCCTTCCTGGCCTCGGCTCAACATCCGGCATTTCGCTTCGAAAACCATTCATGAGATGAGTTCTATCCGCCAGGAGCTTGAACGGCTGATCGCGGGGGGACTTACCCCATGGTGCCAACGCCAGGGGCTGGACACGCCCCCCGTCGTCGCCCTTGAAGAACCCCCTGCGGGGTTCTCCGCGGATTTGGCCTGCAACGCTGCCTTCGCGCTCGCCAAGGCCCTCCGTCGGCGACCCGCCGATGTGGCGGAAGTGATCGGTCGTTCCCTCGCGGCCGCCTCCCATTTGGTGAGTCAGGTCGAGGTCGTACCCTCCGGGTTCATCAACATTTTGCTCAGTCGGGAACGATTAGCAGCAGAGCTGCGCCTCATCCTGAAAGAGAAGGATCGCTATGGGGCGAGCCCAGAGGGCGCTCGGCCCCCCATCCTCATTGAGTTCGTCTCGGCCAACCCCACAGGCCCGCTCCATGTGGGGCATGGGCGAGGGGCAGCCATCGGGGACTCGCTCGCGCGCCTCTTCGCCTTTCAAGGACACCCGGTCATTCGAGAGTATTATGTGAACGACATGGGGACACAGACGGAGCTCTTGGCACAATCAGTCGAGGCTCGCTATGGGGAACTTCAGGGGGAGGCTCGCCCGTTTCCTGAGCAGGGGTATCGGGGGGGGTATGTGACACAGATTGCCCGCCAATTGGCCGAGGAACTGGCGGGTCACCCCGGGCGTGGGGCTAGAGGAAAGACCGCCTGGTTTGGCCAACGGGCCCAAGAGATCCTCCTTGCGGAGATCACAGAAGACCTCCGCACCTTTCGGATTACCTTTGATCGGTGGTTCAGGGAATCTGATCTTCATCGAGAGCAGGTGATCCCACGCGTCATCGCGCAGCTGAGGAGTCGAGGGGTGGCGTACGATGAGGGCGGGGCGGTGTGGGTGGCGACCGAGCGATATGGAGACGAGAAAGCCCGTGTGGTCATTCGGGAGGATGGCCGTCCCACCTACTTCGCAGCGGATATCGCCTACCATCTTCAGAAGCTCACGATTCCTGGCATCCGGCTCATCAATGTGTGGGGAGCGGATCACCACGGGTACGCGCCTCGGCTCCGAGCGGTGCTCCAGGCACTCGAGATCGAGCCGGCCCGGTTGACGATTGTGCTCTATCAGTTAGTGGCGCTGGCCCGTGAGGGACGGCCAGTCCCCATGTCTACGCGTGCCGGGGAGTTTATCACCCTCCGGGAAGTCATGCAGGAGGTTGGGGTTGATGCCTGCCGGTTTTTTTTTCCTGATGCGGAGCCCCGAGGCCCAACTCCGCCTGGGCCGTCGTGAAACGGCTGGCGTTTTTCCCTGACGTTGTCGCCCGCTGCGTGCGCGATGCCTCGCCCCACCATCTCACCACGTACCTGATGGAGCTGGCCGGCCAATTCCACAAGTACTACGACCGGTACCGGGTGATCAGCGACGACCCTGTGGTCACCGCCGCCCGCCTGGCGCTGATCGAAGCGATCCGCCAAGTCCTCCAGAACGGTCTCTCACTCCTCGGGATCACTGCCCCGGACCGGATGTAATCCATACGTCAGAAAGCCCTTGACGAAGGAGGAAGTTGGGGGTATATAACGACTAGAAAGAGCTCATAACGACATGCCACGCCGAGTGTCCGGGAAACAAAATACATGCGTGCTGTGGCGTGGGATTGGGTCACCGTACCTGTACTTCTGGGAACCGCCGATCATGCGAAGCCTCAAGTTTTACCAACACTCGTGGGAGGATCTCGTCGGAGGGTTGGAGTGGCTTAAAAGGCGGCGGTCGAAGGCAGGACAGGCCTCATCCCGTAGGGGGAAGGAACCAGGGAGTCCGTCAAGAAATTCTTAAGACACTAATTAGGTGTTAACAGTTTTGGCGCTATCCCACCGATCACAACAATCGGGTCGGGATAGCGCCTCTTGCTTTACTTGAAAGTGAGGATCAGGCGATTGCCGGATAACTCGGTGAGCTCGAGCGCGAGGGTCGAGGACGTGGTGAGGCGGTTGACCAGCTCGGTAGCTACGAGGGATTGCCCCAGCACTTCCAGCTCGGCGACCCCATTGGCTAACGACCGGAGCAGCACCTCTTCCACGCCGGCTGTTTTTTCGAGGGTTTGTTTCAGCGAGTTGACGTCGGTGAGGGATTTCACCCCACGCACCGTGAGGGCGATCTTTGCACGCCGTTGCAATTCTTGGGCCAGCCGGCGTGTGCGCTCGGCGGCCAGCCCGGCTGCGGCCTGGAGCGCCTTTGCGGCGGCGATGAGGCTCGAGGCGTCTACGGCGGGCGCCTGCTCGGAGATGGTGAGCAAGACTTCTTGGGTCCCGGCCTTCTGCACCTTGGCGATCAGGAGGGCGCGATAGGAGAGGAACCCTCCCAGCGCCGGGATGGTTTGGGGGTTGGCCTCAGCCCGGCCGGTGATGAGGAGCTCCGCTTTGGCGGGATCTTCCACGACTTGATAGCCTTGTTCGAGGAGCCCCTGGGCCAGCGCCGTGGCCGCAGTGGCCTGGGTATGCGGTTGGCCCTCGATGAACTCCTCGAGGCGAATGGCCACGCGGGGACGGCCCGGGGCGGGGGCCTTGAGGAGGCCGAGCTCCTTTAGGTCCTCGCTGATTTGGCTCGTGCGCACCCAGGCGCGGATCCTAGTTTTGTAGAAGCCCTCCTCCTGGCCTTCCTTCAGAATCTCGTAGTGGCTGATATAGCCTTCCGTTCTCGCCAGGATCCGTTGTTCAATCGTGATGGCCTTCTCAACGCGGGTGCGGCTGGTGATGTGAACCCCCACCACCTGTTCGACCGCCGCTTTCTGCGCCTCGGCCAGCGCCCGTTTCTTGGTACCGATCAGGTCGCTGGCTTCGTAGGGGGCGAGCCCATCGGCCTCGACCGCATACTCCTGCCCTCCGCCGCTCGACGGCCGGACCCGCGGCCCGGCACAGCCGGCCGCGCTGGCCAAGACGCCCGCGATGGCAACGAGGGAGATCCAGGGACGTCGTTGCATTACTGAACTTATCTGAACCGGATGCCCATCATTTCCTGGAGACGTTTCTTCGGGAGTCTGAGCGTCACGACACACCCATCATCGTTGGTCCATTCGGTCTTGACCACCTCAGCGCCCTTAATCGCGGCGTCAATCTTGGTTGTCAGCGAAGAGTCGGTCTCAATGGCCCGTTGAACGGTGATGCCTCCCTCGAGCTGAATCCCCTTAATCATGGAGAGCATCTCGTATTGGGCTTTGACAATCGCTGCGTCCCGTGAGGTCGCCCGCCGCTGCGTCGTATTGGTCAGTTCGGTATCCGCGGCCCCGATGCCGATGGCCTCGATATAGCTGCCTTTCACCGCTTCCTGGTCAATGGTCTGCAGCACCTCCCCCCGTTTGACATAACTCCGTTTGCCACCGCATCCCGTTACGAGCAGCATGCCCCCCAGACTGTACGCGATCCAACGGCTTGGTCTCATCCTGCACCCCCTTCAGTCCCTTATGTCAATGGTCGCCCTTTCAAAGAGTAAGGGGAGACCGTCCCAATCGTCAGCATTGTAAGAAATTCCCGCGTACGCAACAACAGGTTGAATAAGTTCCGATACATCCCGTACACCCACATGAGGCATGAAACGGCGGTATACTTGTGTCAGAATGAGTGGCTTCAGCACAGGGTGGGTGCTGCCGGGAGCGGCCCGGCAGTATGACCGGCGGGAGCGAACGGACCTCAGCCGAGCCGCCACGCAGCGATTAGCGTGGCTCGATACCAGGCGTTGGGGGACTTGACCCCGGCGCAGTTTGTGCAGCGATGGTTGACACTTCATCCCAAGGAGGACTGAAGTGTACGGGATGTACTGAACTTATACAGGCTATTGACATCTATCTGTTTATAACATATAACTGTTTGGGAAGTGCAGATGCCTGCCAATACTAGGGAAAGTCAGAAAAAACGCCTTCACAAACGATTGACCCGACCCAAAGTGGTCACCACGGGTGAGGAGGACACTTGGCGGGTGACCGACCGTCTGACCTCGCCGGTCCTCTTGTTGCTGTTGCACAAAAAGAACTCCTATGGCTATGAGCTCTTGGAAGCGATGGGATCATTGGGGCTATCGCCTGATGCAAGCGTGGTCTACCGCCATCTGAGGAGGCTCGAGGTCGAGGGGGCCGTGCGGTCCGAATGGCACACGAAGGGGCCTGGGCCTGCCCGACGAGTTTATAAACTCACTCCAGAGGGGCAAGAGTTACTTGGAGTTTGGATCGTGACCCTCAAGAAGGAGAGAGAAGTCTTCGAACGGCTCCTCATGGTATACGAGGAGCGACTTGCTCGACATCCAGGCTGCGACCCATGTGGCACCGTAGATACCTGCTGTGAAACTCCGCACTTGACTCAGATTGAAGGGGACGATTCAAAAGGGGGATAAAGCCGGCGAGACGAGTAGCGTCCTACGAGAAAGGGCAACCTACTTAGGAAGGAGGAGGTCATGCACACCATAATGCACTCAGTGATGCGAGGGCTCGTGGCCGCAGCAGTGGTCCTTGCCTCGACAGCACCGCTGATCGGGGCCCAAGAGACCCGAATGAAAGCGGGGGAAGCCCAAATCCAACTGGTCTGCACGGCAGGGGGATGCCCAGGAGGGCAAGGGTTCTGCTGTACGAGCGACCGAAAGCGAGTGGAGAAGGCGTTGAAGGGCGTCAAGGGTGTCACGCGGGTAATCCCTGATGCGAAAACTCGCACGTTCACAGTCGTTTACGCGAAGAGACAAGTGATGCTGAGCGATCTTCAAAAGGCGGCCCAGCGGGCTGGCTTTGAAGTCAGCGAGCGTCAAGCCCAGTAAAAACCACTAGGACTTCCCCGAGGAGCCTGAGCCCCAAGTCCATTGCTGGGTCTTGGGAACTGACCCGAGAGGGGCCAGTCCCCTCTACCGCGCATTGAGTCTTGAGACTTTAGGGGCTGTAGCTCAGTTGGGAGAGCGCTTCCTTCGCAAGGATGCTGGGGGCATTCCCCGCCGTTCCCCTCCAGTACTTTTGTCGTCGGTAAACCCAGGTTCCCCTATCCCTCCGTGTCCTGCCAGTTCCCTGCAGAACTGTCGCATTTACTGTAGCAAAGGGATGTTTCGGTTAGGCGAGGGTTTCTTAAACGTGAGGGAAGTATTTGTCGAGGAATTCCCGTGGGGTCAATATCTCGAGACCTTGGAACGATCCTAAAGGACGGAGGTCTTTCAGATTTCCGGTGACAAGGACTTGCACGCTGGCTTCTAGGGCGCATTCTAAGATGCGATTG
>JACPXA010000134.1 GCA_016196785.1 Elusimicrobiota bacterium | reverse complement strand
GAGTACCTCACAAACGCACAAGGCGAGGATGTGGTGGCAGGGATCCGAACCCCTAAGCCGATGACGGAGCTGGCACGGGAGATGTCCGAGGTCTATCGCCAGCTCCGGCAGATCACCGCGCGTTTAGAGCGACACTACCGGGACGTCCAGGACTTTGAGTTCACCATCGAACGCGGGAAGCTCTTCATGCTACAGACCCGCACGGGCAAACGGACGGCCCAGGCCGCGGTGAAGATCGCGGTGGACATGGTGAAGGAAAAACTCATCAGTCGGGATGAGGCGTTGGTCCGTGTGGATCCCGAACAGATCAATCAGCTCCTCCACCCGATTATTGACCCGAAGGCACCCCTCAAGGTCATGGCGCAAGGGTTGCCTGCCTCCCCAGGTGCCGCCACCGGGAAGGTGGTGTTCTCCGCGGATGAGGCGGCTGCACGCGGGAAGCAGGAGGCGGTGATTCTCGTGCGGGTGGAAACCAACCCGGATGACATTCATGGCATGGATGCGGCGCGAGGGTTCCTCACCGCCCGCGGAGGAATGACAAGTCACGCAGCGGTGGTAGGGCGAGGGATGGGGAAACCCGCGGTCGTAGGATGTGAGGCGATTCGAGTTCAGGAAGAAGCCGGACAATTCTCTGCGAACGGCGCGACGGTGAGGAAAGACGAGTGGCTTACCATTGACGGTTCCACCGGCCGCGTGATTATAGGCAAGGTCCCGTTGATTGAGCCGACGATTTCTGGTGAGTTCAACACCTTCATGAAATGGGCCGACCAGACCCGCCGGCTCAGGGTACGGGCCAACGCCGATATCCCGCGGGATGCCCAGGTCGCCTTCCGCTTTGGCGCGGAGGGGATCGGGCTTTGCCGAACAGAGCATATGTTCTTTGCGGAGGAGCGGCTGCCCTTGATGCAAGAGATGATCCTCGCGGAAGACGAACCCACTCGGCGGCGTGCCCTCGATAAACTCCTGCCCTTCCAGCAAGCAGACTTCCAAGGGTTATTCAAAGAGATGCGGGGGAACCCCGTGACGATTCGCACCCTGGACCCCCCGCTCCATGAGTTTCTCCCTAAGACCAGAGAGGATGCCGAGATCCTTTCGCAGAAGATTGGCATTCCGACTGAGAAGATCTGGGCTACATCACAGGAACTCCATGAGTTCAACCCGATGCTCGGTCACCGCGGTTGCCGCTTGGGGATCACCTACCCTGAGATCACCGAGATGCAGACCCGCGCGATCATCGGCGCCGCCTGCGAACTTGCCAAGGAAGGGGTTAAGGTCGTTCCTGAGATTATGATCCCCCTGGTAGGGAATGTGAATGAACTGAAGCACCAGAGGGACGTTGTCGTGAAGACGGCGGAGGAGACGATGCGACGCTATGGGGCGAAGGTTCGTTATCTGGTGGGGACGATGATCGAGGTGCCCCGGGCTGCGGTCACCGCCGGCGAGATCGCCGAAGTCGCCGAGTTCTTCTCCTTCGGGACGAACGACCTCACCCAGATGGCCCTGGGGTTCTCACGGGATGACGCCGGGAAGTTCATCAAGGTCTACGTGGAACAGAAACTGATTCCCGAGGACCCCTTCCAGACGCTGGACCAAACCGGGGTGGGTCGGCTGATTGACCTCGCGGTGAAGGAAGGCCGGAAGACCCGCAAGGACCTGAAGTTGGGAATCTGCGGGGAACACGGCGGCGACCCGGCCAGCGTCAAGTTCTGCCACCGGGTCGGGCTCGACTACGTCTCCTGCTCGCCCTATCGGGTGCCGATCGCCCGCTTGGCGGCGGCCCAAGCGGTCGTCGAAGCCAAGCGCAAAACCGAGTATACCTCGAAATAATCTCGGAGGAGTTCGGAGTTCGGGGACGTAGCTGCCTTTCTGCTTTATTACGACGGCTGTGAAAGGCAATAAAGGAGCTACGTCCCCTATTTCTATTTCCAGCGTCGGAGCGCTGGGGTGTTTTTGCGGACTTCGGTTTCAAAGAACTCTTTGACCCTCGGCCAAGGGATGGGAAGCAGCATCTTTGGCAGGGGCTCTTGATCCGCGTCCTGAAAATAGACCAAGGCACGATACGCTTGCAGAATGATATCGTGGGTGTCTTTAAATTTCTTGCGTGCCAGTCTCAGGAGTTGGGTCAGGGTGAAGCCTTTGTGTAAGACGACATAGAGATCGAAAAAATCCTTTTGGCTCCCTCGACCGATGATCGCTCCCACTTTCATCAAGGCGATGTCCACAGGGTGGGCGAGTTGAAGCCCTTTCCATTGGCGTCGTGGCCGCAGCAGTGGGTAGCGGTAATAAAAAAAACTCAGATGCGTATTTTTGTCTCGAGCCTGCAGGGTACCCTCTCTCTCCTCTTCCAGCCGGATCCCTACCCGACGTAACGCTGTCTGGAGCGTCTGCCGTTCGGCAAACCCCAAGGGGTTCCTTTCCGAGAAAAAATCAAGATCCACCGAGACGCGATGACCAAACCAGAGCGCCAAGGCGGTCCCTCCCGCCAGATAAAATTCGTGCAGGGCAGATAGCGCCCCGAGCTTTTGAGCCGTCGCCACGCATCCCCGGGTCAGGGCTTGTATGTTCCACGTCATGCCGTCCCTCCTAGACGATAGCCGGCCTTTCGCCAGGAAGGATGCGGGGCAGGACAGGGAACCCGCCAAAGCCAACGCCAAAATCGCCAGGCGCGATCGGAGAGCAAGCGGTGTCCTTGGGTTTGTAAAAACAAACGGCATCGTTCCCGCGGAACGTGGCGAAGCATCCATTGAATATCGGATTGATCGCCGCGTTCGAGAATTCGTGCCAAGATAAGATCAGCGTCCCGATCCAGTTGAAGGGAGGCCAGATCATAGTCCGGAAACAAGATCCTCAAGCGTCTGGGGAGGGTGTAGCGGCGTTGCCGCGTGGGCACTGCGAGCGCTTGGACTTCCCGCGCATCGAAAAAGAGTTCGCCGGAAAATTTGACCACGGGGTGAAGCCATTGGCGTTCGATATACCGGTAGATATGTCGTCGTGAGCGCTTTAACGCAGTGCAGACCTCACGGCTGGAAAGCACCTCCGGGATCTCCTGCACCCGGTGCCCCTCCGGCTCCTGCACCTGCAGGCGCACCGGCCCTTTATCGGAAAACTCAAAAACATACTTCATACGTCATATTATATGACATAAAACTGAAAAAATCAATGCCCCCGCGACTATTCCTCGGTGTCTTGGGGAGGGGCGGTTTGTCGGGTGTGGTCAACGGAGCAGAGCTCGGTGGGTTCGGTGCCTTTGCGGAAGGCCTCCAGTACGAGCCGACGACACCCCCAAGAAGCCAGTTGTCCTGTCTCTTCATCAATCTTCGCGAAGGTGATCCCATCCGGGATGGGGAAGTCCCGCACGGGCGTATCCTTCACCGCCTCGGCCATGAACTCAGTCCACCAGGGGACCACCGTCCCGGCGCTGGTATAGTCCTTCCCTAGCGGGGAATAGTCGTCATACCCCATCCAGGCGCCCACGACCAGGTCCGGGGTCATCCCAATAAACCATAGATCTCTCCAGTCCTGTGTCGTCCCGGTTTTTGCCGCCACCGGTCGTCCCAACGCCTTCGCCCGGCGGCCGGTCCCTTCCTCCACCACCGCTTTCATGAGGTTGACAACCAGGTAGGCGGTCTGAGGGGCGAGCACCTCCCGTTCTTTAGGGGTGTTGTCTTCCAACACCTTGCCGTCTTTATCCTCCACCCGCAGCACCATGAAGGGTTCGGTGGCGATGCCCGCGTTGTCGAGTGCGCCAAAGGCACTCGTCATCTCGAGCAGCGTCACCAGCTCCGTGCCCAACGCGATGGACAAGACCGGTTGGAGCTGGTTCTGGATCCCCAATCGGTGGGCATAGTCCACCACTGTGGCCGGCCCCACCCGGTCCACCAAGCGGATCGAGACCAGGTTCCGCGAATGCGCGAGCCCGCGTCGCAAGGTGACCGGCCCGAAAAACTTGTTATCCCAGTTGGCCGGCACCCATAAGCTGCCCACCGCAGGCATCCCGGTGGAGGAATGGAGCTTGTACCCTTCGGGCAGCTTTTCCAACAGTTGCCAGTTACGACCATCGTATTGGAAGGCGATCGGGGCATCCGGAACAATGGTCGCTGGGGTGAACCCATGTTCCAGCGCCGCGGTCCAGACGAACGGTTTGAAGGTCGAACCCGGTTGCCGGAAGGCCTGGGTCACCCGATTAAATTGAGATTGGCGGAAATCACGGCCTCCAACCATCATGCGGATCCCCCCGGTTTTGGGATCAACCGCGACAAACGCCCCCTGGACCTTGACGGTGTCTGTGGAGAACTGAACGCTTGGGCGTTGTGGCCGACGGGTTTTTGGGCGTTTGGCATCAAACGCGGCCAGGTTCTTCTCGAGCACTGTCTCCGCCGTTTGCTGGAGGTGAAGGTCCAGGGTTGTATAGATGGAGAGGCCACCCCGATAGATGGCATTGGAGCCATAGATCGGTTCGAGCTCCAGCCGGATCTGTTCGACAAAGTAGGGAGCCACGCCGGTCGGGATGGGGAAGCGCTGGGTGTTGAGCGGGAACGCATTGGCGCGCGCTTCTTCCTCCCGCGTGATGAATCCCCGCTCCCGCATGCGGGCCAGCACCACCGCTCGACGTCCCCGGGCCAGGTCCGGATGGTGGAACGGCGAGTACCGCTGGGGCAAGCGGGGAAGACCAGCGAGCAGAGCGCATTCAGCCAGTTGGAGGTCCTTCACGTGTTTACCGAAGTAGATGCGGCTGGCGGACTCCACCCCATAGGCGCCATTCCCGAAGTAGATCTGATTCAGATACAATTGGAAAATCTCCTGCTTGCTGAAATTGCGCTCGAGCTGGATGGCGAGAAGCAACTCTTTCAGCTTGCGCTGCAGGGTCTTTTCTTGAGTCAAGAAGATCACCTTGGACAACTGTTGTGTGATGGTGGAGCCGCCTTCCGTCATTCGACGTCTCCTCAGATTCGCGGCCGCGGCGCGGGAGATGCCCCGGAGGTCAATGCCCCAGTGCGTGAAAAACCGGTTATCTTCAATGGCGATGAAGGCGTTTTGGAGATCCACGGGAATCTGGTTCAAGGGAATGAACGACCGCCGTTCGGTGAAGAGCTCCGTGATGAGCTGGTTATGAATGTCATACAGTTTGGTGGTCAGGGAGGGGGTGTAGCGGTCTAACGAGGTGATGGGCGGGAGCTCACTGATGTACTTCCTCAGAAGCAGGGTGGGGGTCGCCGCGCTGAGGAAGAGGAACCCTAAGCTCCCATACCACACCCTTCGCCACATACGCGCATTATATCACGGTGGCTGGTTCCGACGAAATTTGGTACTCTTTAGAGAAGAACCCCTGACGGATCCAAGGAGGCGTTGAGGTGCAAGCCGTCGTTATGGCGGGTGGGTTTGGCACGAGGCTTCGCCCGCTGACCTGTATGATTCCCAAGCCTATGGTGCCGATGGCTAATCGTCCCATGCTGGAGCATGTGTTGAAGTTGCTCAAACGTCATGGCTTTGACGAGCTGCACGTCATGCTGCTCTATCAGCCGGAAATCATCCAGAACTACTTTAGGGATGGAGACGCCCTAGGGGTCCATCTGCGGTACTGGCGGCTGGATCAGGACCTCGGGACCGCCGGGTGCGTGAAATTCATTGAACGGGAGCTCCACGAGCCATTTCTGGTGATCTCCGGCGATCTCCTGACAGATTTCGACTTGCGCACGGTGTGGGAGTTCCACCGGCAGCAGGGCGCGCTGGCGACCATGGTGTTGACCCGCGTCTCCAACCCGCTGCCCTACGGGGTGGTCATCGTTGATGCGGAAGGGCGCGTGACCCGTTTCCTGGAAAAGCCTTCCTGGGGAGAAGTCTTTTCCGATACCGTGAATACGGGCATCTATCTGTTAGATCCCGCGGTCCTCCCGTACATCCCGGCAGGCCGCCCATTTGATTTTTCAAAACAGTTGTTCCCGCTCCTGCTCCAAGAAGGGGTGGGGCTCTACGGCGCGGTAGTCCAAGGCTACTGGCGGGATGTTGGAACGTTGGGGGAATACCGTGCCGCCCATGCGGATCTCTTGGAAGGCAAGATTACGCTTCACCTCCCCGGCCGTCGCATCACCCAAGAGTCTGGCGAGCTAGTGGTTGATGAGGACAGTCAGATCGCCGAGGACGTCTATTGTGAGGGACGGGTGTTGATCGGTCGCCGTTGCCGCATCGCCAGCGGGGTGCGCCTTGCCCGTTCCATCATTGGGGATGGCGTTGAGATCGGCGCCGGCGCCGATCTTGACGCCTCGGTTGTCTGGGCCGACACGGCCATCGGCGAGGAGGCTCGGCTCAAAGAGGCCATCGTCGGGTGCCGAGTCCGCCTCGCGGATGACGCCGAGCTGCAGGAAGGCAGCGTAGTGGCCGATGAGTGTGTCGTGGGTACAGGCGCCGTGGTCCGTTCGCAGGTCAAAATGTGGCCCCACAAGCGGCTGGAGGATGGCGCGGCGCTGACCACCAGCCTTATCTGGGGCGAGCAGTGGGGCCGATCGCTGTTCAGTGCCTATGGGATCACCGGGTTGTGCAACATTGAGATCACCCCGGAATTCGCCGCCCGATTGGGCACCGCGTATGGCGCCTACCTCGGTCCCCAAGCCTACGTCCTTACCTCCCGAGACGCCCATCCGGCCAGCCGGATGATCAAGCGGGCGCTCATCTCGGGATTGCTCTCGGCGGGGGTCAAGGTCGGCGATCTCCGCACCGCGCCGGTCCCGGTGGTCCGCTATGAACTTGGGAAGGAGGGCGAGAGGGGCGCCCTCCATGTGCGGCTCTCACCGTTTGATCAGCGGGTCGTGGATATTCAATGTTTTGATCATACGGGCGCTGCGCTCTCCGCGCAGCAGGAACAGGCGATTGAACAACTGTTCCAACGGGAGGATTTTCCCCGCGCCCAACCGGGCCAAGTCGGAGAGCTGATTACCCCGCCGCGGGCGTTGGAGTACTACCGCGCGGGGTTCCTCAAGGCGATTGATGGCGCCGCGATCCGTGAAGCGAATCTCAAGATCATCATTGACTACGCGGTTTCCTCCGCGGCGTTGATCTTCCCGTCCCTCCTGGGAGAGTTGGGGGTGGAGATTATTTCGTTGAACGCCTATTTGAACCCTGCGAAAGTCTCGAAGACGACCCATGAATTTCAGGAGGCGCTCAAGCAGCTCGCCCACATCGTGCTGACGGTCAAGGCCGACATGGGATTCTTGATCGACACCGGTGCGGAGAAAGTCTTCCTGGTGGACAATCGAGGCAAGGTCATTCCCAACGACCTCGCCCTGCTGGTGGTCCTGGAACTGGCGATGCAGCAGGGCCGGCCGGGTCGCGTGGGGGTCCCGGTGACCGTGTCGCGAGTCCTTGAGGAGATGGCCGCGACGCATGGGATCGGCGTCCAGCGGCTCCGGACCACCCCGCGGCATATTGTGGCGGCGAGCCGTGAGCCGGGGATGCTCTGTGTGGGCGATGGCGTCGGCGGGTTCATCTTCCCGGAGTTCCAGCCGGCGTTCGATGCCATGTATGCGATCGCCAAGATCCTTGAGATGGTGGCGAGGCAACAGGTCCAGCTCCACCAGCGGGCGCGGGCCGTGACCTCGTACGCCACCCTGCATCAGCGGATCCCCTGTGCGTGGGATAAGAAAGGGAAGGTGATGCGGATGGCCTTAGAGGATGCCCAGGGCAAACAGGTGGAGCTCATTGATGGAGTCAAGGTGTTCAGGGATGACTCCTGGGTCCTCCTTCTACCAGACCCGGATGAGGCGTATTTCCATGTGTGGGTTGAGTCCCAGCATCCGCGGGCAGGGCGGTCATTGCTCAAGACCTATACGGAGAAAATCCAACAATGGCAAGGGTAAGACGGATACTGGTCATTGATGATGAGGAAAGCTCACGGCAACTGCTGAGCGATCTCTTAACCGGCGAGGGCTATCAGGTGGTGACGGTCGGCACGGGGGAGGATGGCTGGAAACAGCTCCAGGCGCAGCGGTTTGATCTAGCCGTCGTGGATCGAGCGCTCCCGGGGATGGACGGGATCCAACTCCTCAAGCAGATGTGCGAAGCCCGCATGAAGGTGCCCACCTTGATGGTCAGTGCCTTCGGGGAGGAGAAGCTCTGGGCGGAGGCGATCGGGTGGGGAGCCAGCGATTATCTCCTGAAGCCCTTTGCCTCCGATCAAGTTCTTAAGGCCGTCAAAAAACTCCTACAAACGTGACGATGGCAAATATCGAACGAGTGACAGGACGTGAGATTCTCGATTCCCGAGGGAACCCGACCGTTGAAGTCGAGGTGTGGCTTGACAACGGCGTCGTGGGGCGGGCTGCCGTTCCTTCAGGGGCTTCCACCGGCACGCATGAAGCGCTGGAGTTACGGGATGGGGATCCTAAACGCTACCTCGGGCGAGGG